>JBAUGC010000506.1:0-14998 GCA_049679485.1 Xanthobacteraceae bacterium | reverse complement strand
CGGCTGGCTGTGGCGCCGCGGGCCGCCGCTCGGCGAGAACGGGGGCGGTACTACCATTAGGACGCTTGCCAAACACCAACGCTACTCCGACACACAATGACAGCTACGATTGTCGTTGCAGAAGCTTTTCAAAGAGCGGCGACAAAAGGCCCGAACGTTGTTTCTTCGGCTCCGGGCGGCCGGTCATCTGCTGTGCCAGCTGCCGGATCAACTCAGCAGTACGGTGGCCGGCCGCAATCTCTGCGATCATCTGGCCGTTGTTCGCCGCAGCGCCGAATAGCTGCGGTTCAAACGGAATGACCGCAACCGGCTCGCTTTCGAGCGCCTTGGCGAAATCGGCGGCCTTGATCTCCGGCCGCTTAGGGACGCCGATCTGATTGAGACAGTAGAGCGGTAGCTGATCATTCGGCCGCGCCGCCTTGAGGAAATCGTAGAGATTCTTGGTGTTGCGCAGGTTGGCGAGATCGGGCGCGGCAACGATCAGGATATCGTCGGCGCCGACCAGGGTCTGCTTGGTCCAGCCGGTCCACTGATGCGGCACGTCTAGCACGATGCACGGAACCGTGGCCCGCAGCGAATCGAAGATCGCCTCGAATGCATCAGCTCCGAAATCGTAAACGTGGTCGAGAGTCGCCGGCGCCGCCAAGAGGCTCAGGTGATCGGTGCACTTCGAGAGCAGCCGGTCGATGAAGGCATCATCGATGCGATCGGGCGAAAACACCGCCTCGGCAATTCCTTGAGGCGGGTCCTGGTTGAAATCAAGGCCAGCAGTCCCGAACGCGAGATCGAGATCGGTCACGACGGAGTCGAGCATCAAGTCGCGCGCGATAGAAAAGGCGATGTTGTGAGCGACGGTGGAGGCGCCTACGCCGCCTTTGGCTCCAACGACCGCGATGACACGGCCGACCGGCTTGGCGTCAGGCGCCGAAAACAGACCGCACACGGCACGCACCACCTGGAGCGCGCCGACCGGCGCTATCAGATAATCGCTAACACCGCGCCGCACCAACTCGCGATAGAGCCTGACATCGTTCATACGCCCAATGATGATGACCCGTGTAGCGGCGTCACAGACCGGTGCCAACTGATCGAGACCGCCGAGGATATCCTCGTTGCGGCTTTCGGATTCAAGAATAATGACATTCGGCGTCGCCGAGCTCTGATAAGCTTCGATGGCGGCAACCAGCCCGCCCATCTGAATACGCAGATGCGCTCTGGCCAGGCGTCGATCTTCCCCGGCCGCCTGGATCGCAGCGGCGGTCTCCACGGTTTCACAGAAAGCCTGCACGGAAACGCGCGGCGCCGGCGCGATGCGCTCATCGCGGCCGGCCACCTCGGCGCCGGGACTCTCAACTTGAACGGCTTGGCTCGGTGAACTCATCATATGACGGCATCATTTCCCAAGGTCGCTGATCTTGCCTGTATTGCCTGTTTGACTTTGTACAGCAGTGGGTTTGCCTGCTCGGTAGTTCTCCATGACTGTCGTTCGCTGCATTTCGTAGGGCGGCGTTTCGGCGCGCGGCTGCACCAGGTCGGCCGGATTATCCACCATGGCAGCGAGGTTGCGCTGGGTCGCGCAGCCTTGATTCCACACCGGTTGGTTCTCGAAATAGTCTCGGTTGAGGCTGGGCCCGATATCTGCCGGCCAGAGGCCACATGGTCCGGCCTGGGCCTGAATCCGCGGATAGGAGATGCGGATGGCCGCAAGCGCGCTGGTCGGCGGGTGATAGCCGCGTACAACGACGCCGTCACGCGGCACGCCGCTTGCGGCCAGGATCGAGCGAATCGTGCGCATGACCTCCGCAGCCACGCGCTCGTTACTGGTGCCGATCGGCAGATCGACGATAACGCCGCCGGTGGCCTCCCGCCTCCAGGTTTGTGCAAATGCCAGGACTTCGGCACGCTGCGTCGCGTTGAGCTCGCCGCGATTGGAGCCAACGAAAACTTCGAGTGTATGATCGGCCTCCGACATCGTGATCGGGTGACGCTGGCGATAATCGGACGGAACGTCGGGAACGGCGGCGACTTGTTGATCAGTGTTGCAGGCGCAGACGAAAAGCGAAAATCCGGCGACGATTGCAGCGCGAACGGCCGGCCCCGCGTTGGCGCGGCCGCCGGCGATCGTTTGCTTGACAGTCTGCATCGTCATCTCCTTGCGCGCCAAGTGCATTGGGCGCCTCAGTCGAGGATGAATCCGTATTTGCCGCGATAGTTGTCGGGCGGATCGGGAGTGCCGCCGACGCCGTAAATGCGGTTGAAGCGCCCAAGCAGGACTTGCGCGGGATCGCTCGGATCAGCGAAGCCGTCATCGGGCCGCGACAAATCCTTCTGCGCGACCGCGCGCACCACGTAGGGCGTGACCAGCACCATCAGCTCGGTCCGCTGGTTGACGTAGTCGTTGCTCTTAAACAGCGGTCCAAGGACGGGAAGCTCCGCCAAACCGGGCAGACCATTGATGTTGTGCCGCGTCTCGTCGTGGATCATGCCGGCCATGGCCAGCGAACCGCCTGAGGGAATTTCGAGCGTGGTCTCGGCCCGTCGGGTGCGGATCGACGGCACGGTTACGGTGTCGGTAGAGCCGGGAATGGGGATAGTTAGCGCGTTTTGGCTCGATATGTCCGAGACTTCCGTCATGACTTTCAGGCTGATGCGGCCCTCGCCGAGCACCACCGGGGTGAAGTTCAAACTGACACCGAATTTCTTGAACTCGATCGCCGGCTGGCACGTCGTCGGCGCTCCCGGCGTGCTTGACGTAGCCGAGCAGGAATAACCGTTCAGGATCGGGAATTCACCGCCGGCCAGGAACGTCGCGGATTCGCCGGAGATCGCGGTCAAATTTGGCTCAGCCAGGGTATGGATGACGCCCGCCTGTTCCATGGCCTGTATCGTCGCGGTGATTGATTTCCATCCGGCGGCGATGCTGGAGCCGCTGAGCGATTGGCCGTATGCCGAGAACGGATTAGTGTTGTTGAAGTTCACGACGGCGGTGCCATACCCAACCGAGCCCGCGAGGTTGATGCCGAGCTGTTTGACGAGATCGCGCTCGACCTCCGCGACTGTTACTTTGAGCATGACCTGGTCGCGGCCGCGGACGGCGATCAAGTTGACGATTTTGCTTGAACTGACGCCATTCAGTGCGCCTTTTACCCCGCCGCCCGACCCCGAGGACCCGGACCCGGATGCTGCGCAGTTGGGGTTGGTGCTGATGTTGACGCTACTGCTGGTGCCGGCGCTGTTGCCGCCGCCGCCGCCGCTGCCGCTGCCGCTGCTGCCGCCGCTGTCGTCGTTGTTGAGGGCCGCACAAGGATCGACGAAATGTGATGCAATGTCGTAAGCCTCCTGCGCCTCAAGTTGGCTCGCCACGGTGCCAGTCAGAATGATGCCGTCGCCAACGCTGTGAACTTCGACTTGAGAGCCCGGGATAAACTGCTTGATAGCTTTTTGAATGGCACTGACGTCGCGACTACGAGGAGGTTTGTTGCCGACCTTGATGTTGAAGCCGGCCATCTGCTTGCCGGCAGCGTCGAAAAATAAGATGTTGGTGGCGCCGTCGGCCATGCCGATGATATAGGCTCGGCGCGAAGAGCGGACGACGGCGTTGGCGGTTTTTGGATCCGCAACCAGCACGTCTTTGATGTCACGCGGAAAATCGACGACGATCGACATGCCTTGGCTGAGCAGAACGGAGCGCGGACCGGAGTCGTTTGTGGGGACCACAATCATCTGCGGGTCCTTGGCCGATAACTCGGCAGCGCTAGCCGCACCGGGCGCCCAGGACGCGATGCCGGAAACGATGCAAACCGCAAGGCACGAGAGCAGTCCCGCCAGCGCGGCTATACGGATCGGTGTTCCTGATGCCATCGTCGAAGTCCCCCTCCGTGCTGTCAGCGCGCCGTCGACTGCGTCGTCACGCCGTAACGCACCGTACTGACTGTCGTCTTCACCTCCTCCTTCGCTTCACCGCCTTCCGGCGTCGGTGATTGCGAATCGAGGAGGCTGCGCAACATCAGTGAAAGCGTGCCGGTCTGACGCGCCAGCGCGAGTGTTTCGGCCTGATGCGGATCAAGCTCGATCGTCGCGGTTTTGCCGATCACCACTTTCTGGCCGTCCTTTTCCCCGAGCGCCTGGTCAACTGCCAGAACCCGCACGTTTCGCAGGATCGTCTCACTGATATATTTCTCGACCCCAGACAGCTTTTCCGCCGCCTTGTCGCGGTGCGTCAGTAGAACGTCGACGTGGTCGTTCGGCAGGATAAAGCCGCCGGCTCCAGTATCCGGCGCCACATCCATTGCAATCGCTCGCATGCCCCGCGGCAGAACAGCGGCCATGAAGCCGCCGGCCTTAGACGCGACGACCTTGGAGTCGCGGATGGGCTCGCCGGCCGCCACCGGCGTGCGCACGATGGCGCCGACGAAGTCCTTGATCGCGTCGGGCCGATCGGCTTTCCTGATGAAATTCGATCCCGCTGCAGCAGGCCAAGTCTGCCAGCCGACGTCATGCGCACCGACCACCTGGCCGGTATCGAGATCGGACTTGGCGATCAGCACTTCGACCGTGGCAAGCGGCGGCGGAGGTGGAGGCGCCTTAGGTGGCTCAGGCGCTCGATTGAGCCCGCGGGCCAGCATGGCGGCAACACCGCCCGCGGCAAGCGCAACAACGAGTACGATAAGGCGCGCGCGTTTCATTACGCTCGACTTCCAATGTGGCGTCAGCGGATGGACCGCCGTCTTCCGGATTTCAGCAGCTAAACGTCAAGGCATGGTTAATGAGCCGTATCCAAATCGCGTTAATTGCGCGTTACGACGCGACATTTCACGGCCGCTAAGTGCAAAGATCCGATGCCAGCAGGGCCAGATTTAAGAACCAAAATTGATTTTGAAAACAAACCAAGTCGAGTAACGGTTACTAAACGATGAACGCACTCTAAAGCGCGGCAGTCGTCATCCACTCAGTGTGCGGATAGATCAGGAGAGCCGCGGCAGCGAGCGCGATGCCGTAAGGAACACCACCGTCCCGGCGGTGCAGCCGTTCTGCCCATTCGCGGCCGACGAAAGCTTTCGGCAGCGGTACGGCGCGAAACTGGATGATCAGTACGGTCAGCGCACCGCCGAGCAGCGAAGCATAGAGCAGATAATCGGCGAGATGGGCAAAGCCGAGCCAAAGCGCCGTTGCAGCGGCAAGCTTAGCGTCGCCGCCGCCAATCCAGCCGCACGTGAAAAAGACGAACACGACCGCAAGCACCGCAGCTGCGGCGCCAGCATGCGAGAGCATGTCGGCGGCGCTCATCCCGGTCAGGGTTGCGAGCAGGCCGAAGCCGCCGACGAGGATCAGCGAAACACGATTAGCGATCGTCATGGTGAACAAATCGCTCGAAGCGGCAAACGCCATCATCGCCGGAAAGAGCGTCAGTTCGGTCGCCTCAATCAGCAAAGCCATGACAGGCGGCACCGTCGGTTGTTCTCCAGCCCCGGTTTAATTCAGCGGCAGTTGAGAGTGCGTTATCGAGCGCACAAAAAAACGAAAGGGCTCCGGTGATCCACCGAAGCCCTTTGTGTAACGAATGCGAGAGAAGGCTTACTTAAGCTGGGTGGAGACGCTGCTGAAGGTTGTGTTCAGCTTGCTGCCGAGGCCGTTGACGACGGCGATGATGGCAACAGAAATGCCGGCAGCGATCAGGCCATATTCGATGGCCGTTGCGCCCGACTCGTCCTTCACGAAACGCGAAAACAGGGTCTTCATAGTTGGCTCCTTAGGTCCACACGTGGCTGTCTGAGCTCGACCCAATGCCCGTTAGCCGGACCATTTGGATCGCCGTGGAAACTAGCCACGAGAAATTGCGATGCGGTTAAATCAATCAATGAAACTTGGAGCGGTTCCATCGAACCGCAACGTAGTTAATATCGTACTTCAGAGTGCGAAGATTTTTTGGTTTGCGGTTCCGACAGGCGGACGTGAAATGACCCGACCAGTCTCGCTAGCAATCTGCAGATCAATGCATAGCAGACAAACGTTTCTCGTACGTCACCACGGGGACGCGCCGTTGTGATTCATCGGCCATTAATGAGCTTCCTCGATATCATTGCGGCTAGAGGCATCTGCTCCAGCGAGCGAGCCGTCGTCGGGAAAAATCTAAAAAGCGACCGATAGCATGAATCAGGAACTGCTCGCATTCGTCGTCAGTGTCGGCGAGACCTTCATAAAAGGCGTGCCGATTTCGCTGGCGCTGGCCGGGGTCTTCACCGTGCTGACCTACTTCTGGGCGTGCAATCCGGGCCGCCCGTGGTGGCATAAGAGCGATCTCATCACCGATCTTTGCTACTGGTTCTTCATCCCGGTGCTAACCCGCTACTTGCGCATCGGGATGCTGGTTGCCGGCGCTGCAGTTCTGTTCGGCATCACAACGGCCGACGGCCTGATCGCGTTCTACGAGAACGGCCATGGGCCGCTTGCGGCGCTTCCGCTGGCGGCGCAAATGATCATCTTCCTGATCGGCGAAGACTTTATCACCTATTGGTCGCATCGGCTCTTCCACGGTACCCAGCTTTGGAAGTACCACGCCGTGCACCATTCCTCGGAAGAACTTGAATGGATCTCGGCGGCGCGCTTCCATCCGGTCAATCTTTTCTTCGGCGCGGTGATTGCCGACGTCGTCATGCTTCTCATCGGCATCTCGCCGAACGTCTTTGTCGTGCTCGGGCCCATCACCATCGCTCATTCCGCGTTCGTCCACGCCAATCTTGACTGGACCCTGGGCCCGTTCAAATACGTGATTGCAAGTCCAGTCTTCCACCGCTGGCACCACACTGCCGCAGATCGCGGCGGCGAAAAGAATTTCGCTGCGACTTTTCCGGTTCTCGACCTCCTGTTCGGCACCTTCCATATGCCGGCCGGCGAACTACCGGATCATTACGGGATCGCGGACGCGGAGTTCCCCACGAGTTTTGGCGCCCAACTCGCGCATCCATTCACCCAAGAAAAAGCCGCGCAGTGAGAGCCGCTTCACTCCATAGCGGTGTGCGAGCTCGATCTTATCTGGACTACTTTGTGCGCGCCTCGGTGGGCGCCGACGGCTCGGCCGATTTGCACTTCCTTCACTATTTTGCAGTGAAGTAACGGCGTCGTAGTACAGTCCTCCTCGGTTGTTTGTCGTCCGCGTAGCGTTTCGGAGAGTAACGATGATGGCGTTGTGCGCGCGAGCACGGGCAGGCTTGCGCCTGTTGTATCGGCTGTCCGCCATCATCCTGCTGATAACTCTCGTTGCGCCAGCCACTGCTGCTGAACCGATCGTCGTGTTTCTCGACCAGGCCAGGATCATGCAATTGCCTGACCGGGCGTCGACCGTCGTGATCGGCAATCCGCTCATCGCCGATCTGACGATCCAACCCGGCGGACTCGGGATCATTACCGGCAAGGGCTACGGAGCGACCAACTTCGTCGTGCTCGACCGCCATGGCGCCGTGCTGGCCGAGCACTCCGTCGAGGTCACTGGACCAAACGACAAGACCGTTGTCGTCTATCGCGGCCCCGAGCGCGAAACCTACAGCTGCACGCCGGATTGCTCGCGCCGCATTACCCTTGGCGACTCTCCGGAATACTTTGATAAGACGTTATCGGAGACGACGAACCGCAATTCTCAAGCCGCAACCGCCGGCTCGCTCGCGGCGGGACATTAAGCCCCGCGCCGACGCCTTACGGAATCGGCAACGCCGTCGTTGACTTGATCTTCTCCATAGCGAAACGGGACGTGACATTGGTCAGCGGCACCGACGCGATCAGCCGTTTGTAAAAGGAGTCGTAACCGGCGATGTCGGGCACCACGACCCGCAGCATGTAATCGACGTCACCCGCCATGCGGTAAAACTCCATGACTTCAGGCATGGCGCTGACGGTCTTGGCGAAGCGCTCCAGCCAATCCTGGGAATGATCGCCGGTCTCGATTGAGACGAACACGGTGACACCTAGTCCGATGCGCCCCTGATCGACCAGCGCCACACGCTTCTGAATGACGCCGTCGGCTTCCAGCCGTTGGATGCGTTTCCAGCAAGGTGTCGACGACAGGCCAACGCGGGAGCCGATCTCGGCCACCGCAAGTGAAGCGTCCTCCTGGAGCACGGCGAGGATTTTGCGGTCGATAGCGTCCATATGATTTGCACCTGGTCAATTACGCCAGCAACAGAATAATTTTTCAAGCCGACGCGTAATCTAGTATTTACATAGAATATTATTCTGAATCAAGCCACGTTGCAAGGCGTCACTCCCGACGTACAAGCGCATCCAGCGTCGAAACATCTCGGCCGCGGACGGGATGGCCGCATCCCTCCGAAGGCCGCCTCGCGGCTGCCTCACGATAACGGTGTAACGGCCGCCATAGCCGGTGTGCTGTGTTCCGCCAACAATCTCTCGACTTCCGTACGGGTCGGCGCACCCGCTGAGCCGCCGATGCGGGTGCACTTGATCCCGGCGACAGCCGCGCCGAAGCGGAGCGCTTCGGTTTCGCTGCGCCCCTCGGCCAGCGCCAGCGCGAAACCGCCGTGCAGAGCATCGCCGGCGCCGAGAGTATCCACCGCGCGGATCGGAAACACCGGTATGCGGTGGAACGAACCGCCGTCGAGGACAAGGATATCGTTTGGCCCGTTGCTGACGGCGAGGAAGGCGTCGGTATGGCGCGCGATAGTCTTGAGCGCTTCGCCGAGATCGCCGCCGCCGGTCGTGGCGAGCAGGCACTCGGAGGAAAAGACGACGTGTGAGGCAACGCTAAAAAACGGATCGTCCACGACGGTGGGTTTGTCGCCGTCGAGCACAACGGGCACGTTGCGCCGCCGCGCCGCCTCGCAAATCGGCCGGGCAAATTGCGGATACCTGTTGTCCGCGAGCACCAGATCAGCCGAAGCTGCCAAGCGTTCCGGATCTTCCGGCGTGACCGCGGCAATCCGCTGGTCGCGGTAGGTGACGATGGTGCGATCGCCGCGCGCGTCGATGAAAATCGCCGAGAGGGCGGTCGCGAGACCATCGACGCGTTGACAGGCACTGGTATCGACATTCTCGCGGCTGAGAGCGGCCAGGACGCGATCGCCGTTGTCGTCCTCTCCGGCGGGCCCTCCCAACGGCCCGGCGAGCGCTGCACGACCGCCCAGCCGCGCGATGGCGACTGCGGCATTCGCCGCGCAGCCGCCATTGACGACAAAAAAGCCCTTCGCCTCGACCTTGCCGTCGGCCTTCGGAAAATTTTCAACGCGGAAAACTTCGTCAAGCACAATAATACCGGCGCACAGGATACGCGGCATGCTCGCGCCACCGATGCGCTTATCGCGCGAACTTTCAGCCAGCGACATCGTCACTCCAACAAGCCATCACGCGGATTTCAGTCTCCAACTCTTCAGCCCAACGCTTCAATCCAACACTTGACGCCCATGCTCGACAAAATCGTGAATAATGTGATGAGCAATCGCGATTGGCGGCGGCGCGGTCAAAGCCTGCGGGTGCTTGCGCGCCAGCATCAGTTTCAACTCCTCGCGGTCGAACCAGCGCGCCTCCTCGATCTCGTTCTTGTCGATGACGATCTGTTCCGTCAACGCCATTGCATGACAACCGATCATAAGCGACGAAGGGAATGGCCAAGGCTGGGAGGCAAAATATTTAACCCTCGCGCAAGTGAGCCCCACTTCCTCACGCACCTCGCGGCGCACTGCTTCCTCGATCGATTCGCCTGGCTCTGCGAAACCGGCAAGACACGACCACATGGTCTGCGGGAAGCGAGGCGAGCGGCCGAGCACGCAACGGTCGCCCGCGATCGCCAGCATGATGACAACCGGGTCGGTACGGGGAAAATGCTGGGCCTTGCATGACGGGCAATCGCGGCGCCAGCCACCTTGCACCAGCTTGGTTGCCGCGCCGCAATTTGGACAGAAGCGATGGCGGGCGTGCCATCCGAGTATCGCCTTGGCTTCGGCGAGCGGCGGGAGATGCTCGGCGGCTACCGCGCCTTGGACTGCGATCGAGCGCAGATCGATGAGCTTGAGATCGTTTCTCGCTTTAAGTGGCTCGACCGCTTCTGCGTCCAGGCCAGCGCCAAAGCGCGGCGCATCGTCCAGAAGTCCGAGAAACACGGTTTCGCGGGCTAGGCCGCAGGATTTTGCTTCGGCAGGCAAAAACAACGGATCGAAGCCGTCCCCCTGCTGCTTGAGGACCACCGACTCGCCGCCGATCACGTAAAAGCCGGCGCGGCTATTCTCCGCCAGCACAGCGAGCGCAGCTTCATCGTCGCGCAGGGTGGCAGCGCGATCGAGAAGGCTATCAGAGTAAGCTTGGCGGGGCGCCGCGGGAACTGGCTCTTTTGACATTTTGCGCCGAATTGAAGCCGCACCAGCCATCGCGGTCAAGCGCGTGCGGTGCACAACCAGGCGAGTCGACGTTCGTTAGCGCTATTGCGACCCTTTGGCTCAATTCCACCCCGTCTGCGCCGCTTTCACGCACAGCGCGAGCTTGGCGTGCTGGTCAGCTTCGCTGACCGGATTGCCGGCGGCGGTCGAGGCAAAGCCGCATTGCGGGCTGATGGCGAGGCGATCCTTGTCAATAAAGCGCGCCGCCTGGCCGATGCGCTTAAGCAGATCGTCAGGCCTTTCCGGCACGGGAGTCTTGGAGCTGATGAGCCCGAGCACCACGCCCTTGCCGGCCGCAACGTGACGTAACGGCGCGAAGTCGCCGGCACGCGCAGTATCAAACTCAAGCAGAAAGTGGGTCACGCCGGCGCAACCAAACAAGGTCTTGGCGATTTCGTCGTATCCGCCTTCAGCGAGATATTTGCCTTTGAAGTTCCCGCGGCACATGTGCACACCGACCATCATACCGGGCGGTGCTCCGGCGACCGCCTCCGCGATCGCTTCCACATAAAGATCGATCAGCTCCGCCATCGCCCTGCCGTCGGCCGCCACCTGCTTTCGCACCGCCGGATCGCAAAGCATCGCCAGCGCGACTTCGTCGAGCTGGATATAACGGCAACCTGCGGCGGCAAGGTCGGCGATCTCGGCGCGATAGATCGTGGCGAGCTCGCGGAAAAAATCGCGTGGGCTGTCGTAGACACCCGGCGTTGCGTACTGCGCGCCGCGCCAGAAGTGCATGGTCGATGGCGCTGGCAACGTTATCTTGGGGAGTGCGGTCGTGTTGGCGCGCAGGAAGGTGAATTCGTCGAGCGCGATCGGCGCTCGTCGCGCCACCCTTCCGGTTGCCAACGGGGCGGTGAAGGCCAGCTCTTCGCCGTCCGCGTCGCGAAAGCTGAAGCGCGCTTTGTCCACGCCGAGGCCTTCGATACGTTCGACGAAGCGGCCCCAATACGAGCCGCGGCGGAACTCACCGTCGGTGACGACCTTGAGTCCGACGTCCTCCTGCATCTTGATAGCGGCACGGATCGCCGCGTCCTGTGCCGCGGCAAAACGCTTCTGGTCGAGTTCGCCGGCATAAAAGGCGCGAAAGGCCTGCCGCAGCGCCAGCGGCCGCAATAGGCTGCCGATGTGATCGGCGCGAAACGGCGGGTTATGCATGGAAGTTCTCGCTTACGTTTGCAGCGCGGTGCAGCGGGAAAGGTTCCTCGACCAAAACGCTTCTAGCAGCAGCGACCCTCTCTTGAATATGATGGAAACAAAGGGAGGGACCCTGTGACGGATCGGGCGGAGCGTGCCGCAGCGACGCGGGAGGCGTGGCTTGCAACCATCGAGCGGCATCGTCATGACCGCGATGCGCCCGGCTCTGCGGAATACTGGTCGCCGCGGCTCGACACCGCCTCGCGTGACGAGTTGCGCGCCATACAAAATAACAAGATCGCAGCCGTGGTACCGTTCCTCTACGAGAACAGCGATTTCTATCGGCGTCGTTTCGACCGGCTCCGCCTCATTCCCTCTGACCTGCGCACGGTCGATGACCTGATTGGCAAATGGCCGGTGGTCGACAAGCTGGAAATGGCGGAAGACGCCGCGGCGCAACCGCCATACGGCACCTATACCGCGATGACCGACGCGATCTGGGCCGAGCGCGGCTGGATGATGTTCTCGTCCTCCGGCACGACCGGTACGCCGCGCGTGTTTCGCTATTCGCACCTCGACCGCGAGCTATGGGCCTGGGCGAATGCGCGGGCGCTTCATTCGATGGATTTCCGCAAAGGCGATACGGTCTTCATGATCACCGGCTATGGGCCGCATGTGTGGGCCTGGGGCGTGCAATACGCACTCGCCAAGATGGGCCTGCCGACGCTGCCGGGTGGCGGCATGGATGCGCGGGCACGCGCCAACATTGTCATCCGCTATAACCCGACCATCCTGCTCTGCACACCGTCCTACGCGCTGCATCTCGGGCGCACGGTCGAGGCACTCGGCGTCGATCCGCGCTCGACATCCGTGCGCACGCTGTTCGTCGCCGGTGAGCCGGGCATGAGCGTCGCCGCAACGCGCGAACGCATCCAGGAGCTTTGGGCGGCGCGGCTGGTAGAGTTTTACGGCTGCACCGAAGCGTCGCCACATGTCGGCGGTTTCTCGTGCGCTTATTCGCAGCCGGCGGATGGTCCGGTCAGCACGCACCTTCTAGAGGATGTCCAGGTCTGGGAAACAATCGATCCACAATCGCGTCAATCGCAGCGCGATGGCGAGCGCGGACTGACCGTCTGCACGAATCTCAATTCCGAGTCCTCGCCGCAATTGCGCTTTTTGGTCGGCGATTACGCGACCTTCGATCGCACGCAATGCCCATGCGGAAGGAACCACGTCCGGGCGGTCGGCTCCTTCGCCGGACGCGCTGACGACCTGATAAATCTGCGCGGCATAAAAATGTTTCCCGGGCAGATCGAGCACGCGGTGCGCTCGATCGAGGGAATTGGCGATGAGTTCGAAATTGTACTCGTAACCAACCCCGACGGTCTCGACGTGATGACGGTGCGGGTGGAGCACCATGCCGGCGACGCGGTCGCGGCTGCCGTGGCCAAGGAAATCCGCACGCGCTGCGAGGTAAGGGCGGCCGTCGAAGTGCTCACACCGGGCACGCTGCCGCGCACCGAGTTCAAGGCGGCGCGGGTCAAGGATCGGCGGAAGGCGCGCTGAATTTTCCTCCCCCGCAAAACGGGGGAGGACACGCTGCTTTGACGCTGCGCCAAAATTGCCTGTCAGGCGGCAGCTTTGAGTTTTTGCAGAGCCGGCATCAGCTCTTCCGGGTCCGGGCGGCGGGTGTAGTCCGGGTTGATCTCGGCGTAGAGGATGGTGCCGTCTTGGGCGATGACGAAGCGCGCAGGCATCGGCAGCGTCCAGCTTTGGTCGCCGTTGACGACGGCGAGATCGTTCTTGAAAACGCTCTTATAGAGATCGGCGAGATAATCGGGCAGCTTAAAGCGCAGGCCGAAGGCGGCGGCGACTTCATTGCCCGGATCGGAAAGGATCGGAAAGGTCAGCTTGTTGTCACGCTGCGAGCGGCGGCTGTTCGGCGCGGTCTGCGGCGAGATCGCCACGAGCTTAACGCCGTATGCCTCAAGCTTTGGCAACGCCGCTTGCAATGCCTGAAGGTCGGCGTTGCAATAGGGGCACCAGACGCCGCGGTAGAACGTCAACACCAGCGGCCCGTCACCCAAAAGCTCGGCCAGCGACACCGCCTTCCCGTCGGGATCGTTCAGCACGAAGGACGGCGCCTTGTCGCCAACCTTGGCCGCTCGCCTGGCGGCGCCGGAGGCGACCAGCTCTGCTGTCGCGCGGTGCATCGTCTCGGTAATCTGAGGCGGGATGTTGTAGGGGGGGCCGCCCGATTCGAAATTCTGTCTCATCGCATCGAGTTTGTCTTGCAGTGACATGGCTTGCTCCTTGTCATGGTCGAGTGGATCGACTGACGCCCGAAGGTGCTCCAAAGGTGCCTATACCCTGCGGGTTGCCCTAGAGGGCTTCCGGCAATAGCTTCCATTCCACGGAGGAATGGCCGTGGACCGCTTTTCTGCGATGGAGACGTTCGTTCGCGTCGTCGATACCGGGTCTTTTTCAGCGGCGGCGCGGCAACTTCGCATCGGCCAGCCCGCGGTATCCAAGGCCATGGCGCAGCTCGAGGAACGGCTGGGCACGCGCCTGCTGCTGCGATCTTCGCGTGGCTTGGCAACGACCGAGGCCGGACAGAATTTCTACGATCGCGCCAGGCGCGCCATCGAGGAAGCCGACGAGGCCGATCTTTCGGCGCGCGGGGCCGGCGGGGGCCTTGTCGGCCGGCTGCGCTTTAGCGCCGCCGTTACTTTCGCGCGGCTGCATGTCATCCCGCATTTACCCGCGTTCCTTGCTCGCCATCCAGGATTGACGATCGAAGCGGTGCTCGACGATCGCAACGTCAACCCGGTAGAGGAAGGCATCGACGTCACTCTGCGCATGGGCACGTTAGCCGACTCAACGTTGGTCGCGCGCAAGATCGGCGAATCCCGCCGTCTCGTGGTCGGAACCCCAGCCTATTTTGCGGCGGCCGGCGAACCGGCGACCCCCGCTGACTTGTCCAGGCACCGGGCCATAATCTACGCGCGCGAAGGCGGCGGAAATCATTTCACCTTTCGCAACGGCGCCGCCGCGCCTGCCGTGACGTTGGATGACCGGCTCCGCATCACCGCCGCGGAAGGGGTGCGCGAGGCCGTGCTCGCAGGCCTCGGCGTCGCCGTCATCAGCGAATGGATGTTCGCGCGCGAACTGAAAAACGGTGTTGTCCGCGAGGTATTGAGTGACTGGACGTTGCCGCCGACCTCCTTGTGGGCGCTGTTCCCGAGCGGGCGGCACGCCAGCGCCAAGGCCCGCGCGTTCGTCGACTTCGTAGAGGGCATTCTCACAAAAAATCGCCAAGAAGAATAGCGAAGCTCGCACGAAAGCCCCGCGCTTGCTTTCCGGCCATCGCCGGCCAATATACCGGCCGGGAGGTTGGCGGTGGACGAGCCACTCGCCAACCGGGTCAGGTCCGGAAGGAAGCAGCCCTAACGAGCCAGGGCGGGTCTTTGTCCAACCTCCCA
>JBAUGC010000505.1:0-1516 GCA_049679485.1 Xanthobacteraceae bacterium | reverse complement strand
GAATCGAGGCGTCGGCTTCCTCGCGCTGCTGTTGCTGGTCGCCTGGGCCGCGCTCGCGGCGCCCGGCGCGCGAGCCGCGGTTCCGCCGGAACAGGACCCGTTCTACAAGTTCGAGGGCAAGGCGCCGTTGAAGCGCATCGCGCCCGGCACGGTGCTGAAGACGCGGAGCGTCCCCGTGCACATCGAGGGCATCGAACTGCCGCTGACCGCCGTGCAGCTTCTGTACCGCTCGACGAGCGAGCTCGGCAAGCCGACCGTCAACGTGACCTCGGTGCTCCTGCCGCCGGTCAAAGCGCTCACGCCAAGCGTGCTCTCCTATCAGTCCTTCTACGACAGCCTCAGCACGGAAGACGACCCGTCCTACGCGATCTCTGGCGGCTCCCCGACGGGAGGCGAAATACCGCAGGTCGAGTCGGTCCTGATCTCGCCGGCGCTGCTCGCGGGTGAGACGGTCGTGATCCCCGACACCGAGGGCGAGGAAGCGGACTTCTCCGCCGGACCGGTCTACGGGTACAACACGCTCGACTCGCTGCGGGCGGCGCTCAGCTCCCCGGCCACCGGCCTGACGAGAACCACCAAGATCGGGTTGGCCGGCTATTCCGGCGGCGCGATCGCCACGGAGTGGGCCGCGCAGCTGGCGCCCACATACGCCCCGCAAATCAACTCGGACATCGTCGGGGCCGCCATGGGCGGCGTGCTCGTCGACCCGGCGCACAACCTGAAATACGTCGAAGGCAGCAGCAGCTGGGCGTCCGTCATCCCGATGTCTCTGGACGGCCTCAGCCGGGCGTTCGATCTCAACCTGACGCCGTATCTCAGCGAATACGGACTGGAACTCTTGAAGGACGATCAAAGCGCGTCGATCACCGACGAGAAGTCGGTGCCCGGCCTCACCTGGGCTGAACTGGCCAAGCCCCAGTACCCGTCGCCGGAAACGATCCCGGTATTCGTAAAGACCGCAAACAAGCTCATCATGGGCCGTGAAGGGACGCCTACAGTGCCGCTCCTGATCGGACAGGGCAACGGCGGCGAAGAACTCGAAGGGACCCCCGGCGACAAGCCGGGCATCGGGCCGGGCGACGGCGTCATGATCGCCGGCGACGTGCGCAGCCTCGCCCGCGAGTACTGCGAACGCGGCGTCGACGTGCACTACACCGAATACCAGCACCTCGGACACATCGAGGGCGCGGTGCCATGGCTCACCGAAACCGCGGCCTGGCTCACCGGGCGCTTCGCCGGACTGGCAGCGCCACAGGACTGCTCGGAAATCGCACCCGGCAATTCCCTGGCGCCTGTAGAGAAAGCTAAGAGATAGCTATCCGCATCAAGAGTGGCGAGGTGACGTGTACGTGAACCTGTCACCGGTCAGGTGCCGATGTCCGGTGTGAGGCCGAGGTTGGCGAGCACCCGACACGAGTGCCTTCATATGGATGCGAGCGCTTCGACGCATACGGTCCCGGCTCCCGACCGGCGGCGTCATCCATGGCCGCGACGCGATCCTCGAGCAGTATGGTGG
>JBAUGC010000504.1:0-1980 GCA_049679485.1 Xanthobacteraceae bacterium | reverse complement strand
GCGACCGGCGTCGGCGGCATTTTGCGCGATGTGTTCACCATGGGGGCGCGGCCGATCGCCTGCCTCAACGCGCTTTCCTTCGGCGACCCGAAGCATCCGAAAACGCGGCACCTCGTTTCCGGCGTGGTCGCCGGCATCGGCGGCTACGGCAATTCGTTCGGCGTGCCGACGGTCGGCGGCGAGGTGCGCTTCCATCGCCGCTATGACGGCAATTGCCTCGTTAATGCCATGGCGGTAGGGATCGCCAGAAAAGACAAGATTTTCTATTCGGCCGCGTCCGGCGTCGGCATGCCGATTGTCTATCTCGGCTCAAAGACCGGGCGCGACGGCATTCACGGTGCCACCATGGCGTCTGCCGAGTTCGGCGGCGATGCCGAGGAGAAGCGGCCGACAGTGCAGGTCGGCGATCCGTTCTCGGAAAAGCTTCTCCTTGAAGCTTGCCTGGAAATCATGGCCAGCGGCTGTGTCATCGCCATTCAGGATATGGGCGCTGCCGGGCTGACCTGCTCCGCGGTCGAGATGGGCGCTAAGGGCGATCTCGGCGTCACGCTCGACCTCGACCGAGTCCCGTGCCGCGAAACCGGCATGAGTGCCTACGAGATGATGCTCTCCGAAAGCCAGGAGCGCATGCTCATGGTGCTCAAGCCGGAGAAGGAGAAGGAAGCCGAAGCGATCTTCCGGAAATGGGGGCTCGACTTTGCCGTTGTCGGCAAAACGACTCCGACCAAGCGCTTTTTGATCCGGCATGGAGGCGCAGTCATGGCCGACCTGCCGATCAAGGAACTCGGCGACGAGGCGCCGGTCTACGATCGTCCCTTTGCCGACGGCGCAAGCTTGCCGGTTATCGATGCGGCGTCGGTGCAACCGCCGATGAACATCGCCAGCGCGTTGCACAAACTCATCGCTTCGCCGGATCTGTGCTCCAAGCGTTGGGTGTTCGAGCAATACGATCACGTCATCCTCGGCAATACGGTGCAGCGGCCGGGCGGCGATGCCGCTGTCGTACGGGTTGAGGAAGGACCCAAAGCGTTGGCGCTCACCTCCGATGTCACGCCGCGTTATTGCGAGGCCGATCCGTTCGAAGGCGGCAAGCAGGCGGTGGTGGAAACCTGGCGCAATCTTACCGCGGTCGGCGCACGCCCGCTGGCGCTGACCGACAATCTGAACTTCGGCAATCCCGAGTGGCCGGAGATCATGGGGCAACTCGTCGGCTGCATTCGCGGTATCGGCGAAGCCGCCCGCGCGCTCGATTTCCCGATCGTCTCCGGCAACGTCTCGCTCTACAACGAGACCAACGGCCGGGCGATCCTGCCGACACCCACTATCGGCGGCGTCGGCATCCTCGATGACTTCACGAGGTCGATGACGCTCGCGTTCAAAGCCGAGGGTGAAGCGATTCTGCTGATCGGCGAAACGACAGGCTGGCTCGGCCAGTCGCTTTATCTCCGCGAAATCTGCGGGCGGGAGGACGGCGCGCCGCCTCCGGTCGATCTTGCTGAAGAGCGGCGCCACGGTGACTTTGTCCGCGCGCTGATCGGCGATGGGCTGGTGACGGCGGTGCATGACGTTTCCGACGGCGGGCTTCTGGTCGCGCTTGCCGAGATGGCGATGGCGTCGCGTCTTGGCGCTGTCCTGGAAGCGCCTGCGGACATTCCCGCGCACGCCTTCTGGTTCGGCGAAGATCAGGCGCGCTACGTGATCACGGCGAGGGACGCGGACCGGGTCGTACAACTTGCAAACACGGCTGCGGTGCCGATCATACGTCTTGGTGCCACCGGCGGCCGCGTTCTTGCCTTCGGCGACGAACGGCCTTTGCCTATCGGCGATCTCCTCAAGCGTTTTGAGGAGTGGCTTCCCTCCTACATGGCAGGCTCAAACTAAAGCCTGCCACCCGCGCAATCCGATAACCGGTTTGGACATATCGGCAGTGATCGACCGCGGGTTGTGAGATTGCCCCGGTTATATGAAAGTATGCGTTCC
>JBAUGC010000503.1:0-2640 GCA_049679485.1 Xanthobacteraceae bacterium | reverse complement strand
GTGATTGCCAGCATGCGGCCGTCGACCTGATCGGGGACGCCGGTAATCATCCGCCTCGGCGGCGGGCCAAGACGCTGCGGCCAGTTGCGGCGCACCAGTTCATGATCGCCGCCAATGCCGCCCGACGTGACGATGACTGCTTGCGCCTTCAATGCGAAGTCGCCGACCACCGTGCGAGAGCTTTTATGTCCGCGTTCGACGTTCGACGGTTCGAGAACTTCACCGCGCACGCCGTCGACGACATCGCCGGTCTTGGTCAGTTCACTGACGCGATGGCGGAATTTGAAGGTGACGAGACCCTGTTTCGTTCCTTCCTGCAGGCGCTGGACGAAGGGCGCAATCAGCCCGGGACCGGTGCCCCAGGTGATGTGGAATCGCGGCACTGAGTTGCCGTGGCCGCTGGCATTATCGCCGCCGCGCTCGGCCCAGCCGACCAC
This sequence comes from Xanthobacteraceae bacterium, assembly GCA_049679485.1. Lineage (GTDB taxonomy): Bacteria > Pseudomonadota > Alphaproteobacteria > Rhizobiales > Xanthobacteraceae > BOG-931. Next base: position 2,203 of record JBAUGC010000503.1, on the reverse strand, counting down.
CGGGAAAAAGCGGATGCCGCGGTCGCGCAGCCACGAGCGTTTCTCGCCGGCGGCGAAGGCAAGGTAAGCCTCCGCCCATTTGCGCGGCCAGAAATCCTCATCGCGATCGAAAGCTGCGGTCCCCATCCAGTCGTTGAGCGCAAGCGCGTAGGAATCGTGAATGCCCATGCGGCGCTGTTCGGGCGAATCGACCAAAAAGATGCCGCCAAACGACCAGAACGCCTGGCCGCCGAGCGATTGCTCGGGCTCCTGATCAAGAATGATAATTTTTTTTTGTGCAGAAATCAGTTCCGTGGCGGCGACCAGCCCCGCAAGTCCCGCGCCGACGATCAGTACGTCTGCGTCAAAGGCCATCTTCCCGTTCCCCGAGCCGGATATCCTAACCTTGAAGTGTGCGCTTAGGGAGCGCTGTCCGAAGCCTTTCTGGCGACCCGCATCATTTCTGGCGCGCTGGCGCCAAGCTTTGCCCAGCGGCCGGCGTAGCTGGGCGCTCCCAACCAAACACGCTGCGGCCGCCATATTCGGCGGAGTGCTCGAACTCATCGGCGATAAACCGTTCCACCGTCGGACCGGTGGCAACGCGCTCGAGCTTTCGCGACTCCCGATCAAGCTTCTGCAGCGCCGACAATTCGTCGTCTTGCCCAAGCTTGGAATTCTGCACGGCGGATTTCAGAACGCGAATGGTCTCGTCGTAGACCTTCAGCGGCACCGGAAACGGATGTCGATCTTTGCCGCCATGCGCGAGCGAAAACCGCGCCGGATCACTGAAGCGGCACGGCGCGCCATGCACCACCTCCGCGACTAGGGCAAGCGCGCGCACCGTGCGTCCCCCCACCCCGGGCGTAAGCAGCAACTCGGCAAAATCAGTTGGCGCGCGCTCGGCCGCAGCAGCGAGATTGCCGTGCAGTCGCCGCAGATGAATGTCCTTCGCGCGAACATCGTGATGGGCCGGCATGATGAGAAACGGCAAGCTCGCCTGCTGCGGTTGTTCGCCAGCGAGCGAGGCGAGCTCGCGCGTAATACCATCGGGACCGATCGATCCGAGAAGTTCCAGCTGTTTGTTGCGCGAGGCCTCGGCGCGCCGATCGGTCAGATTGATGATCTCGCCTTGCGCATGACCCTCGATGGCCGCGTGCGGCTCATCGACAAAGTTTTTCAGTCCGTCCGAAAGCCAATGATAGCGCCGCGCCTGTTTGCGGTCGCCGTTCATGCCTTGTTGCACCACCACCCAGCGTCCATCGTCGGCAACGACAAAGCCGTGCAGATAAAGTTCAAAGCCGTCCTGCACCGCGGCGCTATCGACCTTCGCCACCAGCCGGCTCGCCGTCGCAAGCTTGCCGCCGTCAAAGCCGATACGCTCGCCAATGGCGACAAGTTCGTGGGGCGTCTGACGCGAATGCTTGCCGCGGCCGCCGCAGACGCGCAGACCGAGCTCGCGGTCGAGCGGCGCCAATCCGCGCTTAAGCGCGCCGAGCACACTGGTGGTAATGCCCGACGAATGCCAGTCCATCCCCATCACGGCACCGAACGATTGAAACCAGAATGGATGGGCGAGACGCCGCAGAAATTCGTCCCGGCCGTAATGATGAATGATGGCCTGGCTTATGACCGCGCCAAGCCGCGTCATGCGGTCCGCCAGCCATTTCGGCACGTGCCCGTTATGCAACGGCAGATCGGCACTTCCGGATCGTCGGACCATGTCGGCACCGGTGGGAAGGGCCACAAATCCCTTCCGACGTTCTTATTTCGTTCTTCGCCGTCGAAATGTCAAACCCAGTGTGAGTCAGCCCTTCTTGCCTACCGCGAAGCCTGTGGCGTGCAGAGAACCGGTGGGGTCGGGTTTTGCCGGCTAACGTAATCCGGCCTGCTTGAGCAGCGGCAAGGTCTCGCGCTCGAACGTCAACATGCCCTCTTCGTATAGCGGCCACGACAACAGCGCGCCGTCGATTCCAACCTTTGACAAATTGGCCAGTCCCTCGGCAACCTGCTCCTTGGTACCGACTAGCGGAAACGCGCCCCATCCGGCCATAAAATGTGCTTGAAGCTTTCTGAAATCCTCGACTGCAAGCGAACCAATACCGAGCAGTCCCATCAGATTTTCCGCGGCAACCCAGTCGCCCTTCTCGTGCACGTAATAGTGCAGGAAATCCTTGGCCTCTTTTTCGGTCTCACGCTGCACGACGTAGCCAAAGCTCCAGATCTG
>JBAUGC010000502.1:0-3436 GCA_049679485.1 Xanthobacteraceae bacterium | reverse complement strand
GAAGCGCTCCGCACGCTGCACGAGACCGGCTATGAGACCAACGCGCCGGTCGAGATCGTCAACTGGACCAACGAGGAAGGCTCGCGCTATGCGCCGGCGATGCTCGCCTCCGGCGTATTCGCCGGTGCGTTCACGCCGGACTTTGCCTACACGCGCGCCGATCGCGATGGCAAGACCTTCGGCGAGGAGCTCAACCGCATCGGCTACAAAGGCGAGGAGAAAGCCGGCACTCGCAAGTTCGGCGCCATGTTCGAACTGCACATCGAGCAGGGCCCGATCCTGGAAGACAAAGGCAAGATGATCGGCATCGTTCAGGGCGTGCAAGGCATGCGCTGGTACGAAGTCACCGTCACCGGCCAGGAGGCGCATACCGGCGCGACGCCGATGCGGCTGCGCAAGAATGCGCTCCTTGGCGCCGCGCGGATGATCGAGCGCATCGACGCCATTGCCTGGGAGCACGCGCCAGATGCTGTGGGTGCGGTCGGCCTGATCGAAAACAAGCCGAACAGCCGCAACGTCATTCCCGGCGAAGTATTTTTCACCATCGATTTCCGCCACCCGGATGAAAAAATTCTCGACGCCATGGAGGCGAAACTGCGCGCTTCGCTTGCCGAAATTCTCGAGCCGATGAAGCTCACCTACAAAGCGGCGCGGATCTGGCACTCGCCGGCGGTCAAATTTGCGCCGGAGCTGATCGACTGCGTGCGCGTCGGCACCGCGAAAGCCGGCTTTCAATCCCGCGACATGATCTCCGGCGCCGGCCACGATGCCGCCTACATCGCCCGCGTCGCGCCGACCACAATGATCTTCGTCCCTTGCGCCGGCGGCATTTCCCACAACGAAGCGGAGTCGACGAGCTTCGACGAATGCGCCGCGGGCGCCCAGGTGCTACTCAACGCGGTGCTGGAATACGACCGGCGGCTGGGGTGATGGCGGCTTGCGGCTGATGGTTACCGGATCAATCGGATATCGATTCCTAAGTCCACCTTGCGCCAGGCACGATCGGCGGTGAGTGCCGTCGCTCTTTCACGTTGCGCCAGAGCGAGACATGCTCGGTCGCCGAGGGACAGGCCTAGTCCGCGCGTGACGACGGCGAGCAGGCCGGTCGCCTCGGCAAGGCTGCGATCAAAATCGACGACCTCTAATTCGGATTCTGCAAGCTCGCCGAGGACCGGATGGGACGAACTATTCCTCAGTGCCAGTTTGGTGACGACCTCGCAGAGATTGACCGCCGAAATCATTGCCTCGCCGAGGACGGCTGTCACCTTCTCTGCTCCAGACTCACCATTGACGAATGCGAGAAGAGCTGAGGCGTCAAGCACGGTCTTAGCCATCTTGAGCTTCCGCTTCGACTTCGCGCCGGCGATCTGCAATGAGTTCATCAACCAGACTGACGCCCTCCGGCACGAATTCTCGTACCAGCGCCTGAACCCGCCGCGCTACGGCGGCTTTCGTCAGCAAGTGGATTTCGTCGTCATCAAGGCGAACAAACAGAACATCGCCGCCTTTGATTCCGAGTGCGTTGGCTAACATTGCAGGCAGTACGACGCTGCCGTCAGGCCTGACCGGGATTTTTCCCGGAATTGCCGCATCGGAAATCGCTCCCGCCGCCGTTTTGGTTTTTTCTTCGTCACGCATCAGTACGTTACGGACGTGCTGATAGCGAATGCCGAGCGCGCGCGCGATGTCAGCGCGCGGATGACCTTGAGCCGCAAGCGCCCGAATTTTGGCAGCGGTTGTGGGTAACTCGCCCAGTTGGCGAACTTTACGGGCCAGATCGCCAGGTACCATATCTATCCTCCACTATCCAGGTGGATGGAAAATAACCCACCGAATTAGGTTGTCAATGGATACTATACAAGACAGGCTTTATACTATCCAATGTGCAAAATTATCTTGTCTTTTCAAATATTTCTTGCGGGATGAGTGGGTAGGATGGGTGGAGCGGAAGCGATACCCATCATAGGGCGTCGAGGATGAATGATGGGTTTCGCAAGAGCTCTACCCATCCTACAGACCATCCTCCCTCCCCCACGTTCGTCCCAGCACGCGCAGCCAATTTCGGAAGCATACCTTCTCGATCAGCGGCTTTTTAAAGCCGCGCTTTCGCATCGCCTGCACCAGATTTTGCAGCCCAGCGGCGTTGCCTAATGTCGCGGGGATCATGGCGCCGTCGAAATCGGAGCCAAGTCCGACCGAGTCCTCGCCGGCGTGTTCGAGCATGTGCTCGATGTGCTGGATCATCAGTTCCAGCGGCGTGTCCCGATCGTGACGGCCGTCCGGACGCAGGAAGCTCGTGGCAAAGTTGACGCCGGCGAGACCGCCGGTTTCGCCGATCGCCGCCAGTTGCTTGTCGGTCAGATTGCGCGAATGCGGGCTGACGGCGTGCGCGTTGGAGTGCGTGGCAACGAGCGGCGCATTGCTGATGTCGGCAACGTCCCAGAAGCCGCGCTCGTTGAGGTGCGACAGATCGATCAGAATGCGCAAGCGATTGCAGGCGCCGATCAGCGCCTTGCCGATGTCGGTCAGACCGGGGCCGGTGTCCGGCGACGACGGGCAGCGGAACGGCACGCCATGGCCGAACACGTTCGGCCGACTCCACACCGGCCCGAGCGAGCGGAGCCCCGCCGCATACAGCACGTCGAGCAGCTCGAAGTTCGCATCGATCGCTTCGGCGCCTTCGATATGAAGCACCGCCGCCAGCGCGTCGTCGGCGAGGCAGCTTTCGATATCGGCAACATTCCGGCAGACGCGAACGCGGCCTTTCGATTCCCGCTCGATCCGATAGAGCAGCGACGTCATGGCGAAGACCACCCGTTGCGCCTCTGCAACATGGACAGCAGGCGGCTCAGGATCGCTCCCGACGACGACGCCGGTTTCTTGCGGAGGCGTTTCGCCCTTTGCGCGATCTTTTCGTTTTGGCGGAGGCACGAAGATCGCAAACAGGCCGCCGGCAAATCCGCCCTTGTGCGCTTTAGGAAGATCCAGATGGCCCTTCTCCTCGCCTTGCAGGAATGCCGTCACCGCATCCGCGCCGCCGCGCATATGCAACCGGAGCAGGACGTCGTTGTGGCCGTCAAAGATCGGAATGGGTTTGGGAGAGGTCACCTGTTATCCTTTGCTCTCAAACGAGCGGGCCCGCCAACTCAACTTTCGTCAGCGCAAGATGCACGGCTCGGCAAATTCACGAGTTAATCATGCCGGGCTGTACTTCGTCCCCAGTGGGGTGACATTCCGACAAGCTGGGCTGAGCTTCCTTGACGGTGTAACGTGTCATTTTTGCAACCCAAGGGAGGGAAATATGGTCGCCGTGGTCGTATCGCTAATCAACATGAAGGGTGGCGTAGGGAAAACAAACGTCGGATTCAATTTGGTTTGGTATGCCGCGCATCGCGACGATAAGAAAGTGCTTCTTATTGATCTCGATCCCCAAGCC
>JBAUGC010000501.1:0-3028 GCA_049679485.1 Xanthobacteraceae bacterium | reverse complement strand
CGTGCAGGCCGCCGTGCAGCGCGTCGAGGCGGCGCGCGTCAATCTGCGTCCGACTTCGACCCAGGAAGACGCCTGGCTGCTGCTGGCGGCAAACGCGATGGCAAAGGACGGCGGCAAGATATCGCTCGACGTCGGCGGAGAGACGATGACGCGCCCGCTGTTCCGCACCATTCGCGCCGGTGACTTGAAGGAGCCGTTGCGTGTCACCAATAACGGTGAGGATGAAGTCCAGGCGGTTGTGACCGTCAGCGGCGCCCCGCTGACGCCGGAGCCGGCGATCGCGAAAGGCTTCAAAATCGAACGCCTGACCTACACGCTCGACGGCCAGCCGGTCGATGCGAAACAGGTCAAGCAGAACACCCGCCTGGCAATCGTGCTGAAAGTCACCGAATCGCAACCGCAGTTCGGCCGGGTGATCATTGCCGATTATCTGCCGGCGGGCTTCGAGATCGACAACCCGCACCTCGTTTCCTCCGGCGACACCGGAACGCTGTCCTGGATCACCGATGCAGTCGAGCCGGTCAACTCTGAGTTCCGCGACGATCGCTTCACCGCGGCGTTCGAGCGCAAGAAGGACGACTCGCCCGTGTTCACGGTCGCCTACGTCATCCGTGCGGTCGCGCCGGGCAAATATGTCAGGCCGCAGGCAAGCGTTGAGGATATGTACCGCCCTGACCGTTATGGCCGGACGGGCACGGAAAACGTCGAAGTTACGGCGAGTAAATGACGCGTACCAAGACGCGCCTGGCGATCTCTGTCGCATCGCTGACCTGCGTTGCGGCTTTTGCCGGCGTTGGGTGGTGGGTCGCGTCGCTTGGTCCAGCGCCGCTCGGCAAGGATCTTTTGTTTTCGACGCGGGTCGTCGATCGCGACGGCCGGCTGTTGCGGGCTTACGCCACCAGCGAGGGCCGCTGGCGTTTGCCTGCGACGGTCGCCGACGTCGATCCGCGCTTCTTCGACCTGCTGTTTGCTTTCGAGGACAAGCGGTTTCGCGCGCATCGTGGCGTCGATCCGTTGGCGCTCGGGCGCGCTACGTTACAGCTGGCGACCAGCGGTCACATTCGCTCGGGCGCGTCGACCCTGACCATGCAGGTTGCGCGGCTCCTTGAGCCGCGGAACGGCCGCAGCGTTGTTGCGAAACTGCGCCAGATCGTGCGCGCGATTGAGCTGGAGCGCGCGCTAACGAAGGACGAGGTGCTCGCGCTCTATCTCGACCTGGCGCCCTATGGCGGCAACATCGAAGGCATTCGCGCCGCATCTCTGGTTTACTTCGGCAAAGAGCCGCGCCGCCTGACGCTCGGCGAAGCGGCGTTGCTGGTGGCTTTGCCACAATCGCCGGAAGCGCGGAGGCCCGACCGATCGGTTGAGGCGGCCCGCAAGGCGCGAAACCGCGTGCTCGATCACTTCGCGGCGCTAGGCACCGTGCCGGTGGACGAGATCGTGCTCGCCAAGGCGGAGCCGGTCCCGGCGGGCCGCCGGCCTATGCCGATGCTGGCGCCGCACGCCGCCGACCGCGCGGTTGCCGCAAGTTCGCCAGGAAGCGAGACACGCCTGACCATCGATGCCGACCTGCAGCGCAATCTTGAAGAGCTCGGGCGCGAACGCGTTCGCACATTGGCGCAGACCCTCGGCCCCGAAGTTTCGCTCGGCATGATCGTCGTCGACAATGCGACCGGCGAGGTGCGTGCGCGCGTCGGCTCGCCGGATTATTTCGACGAGCGCCGCGCCGGCCAGGTGGATGTGACCCAGGCGCTGCGTTCACCTGGCTCGACCTTGAAGCCCTTTATCTACGGACTTGGCTTCGAGGACGGCTTCATTCACCCCGAGACGCTGATCGAAGATCGTCCGGCGCGCTATGGCGGCTATGCGCCGAAAAATTTTGATCTCACCTTCCAGGGCACCGTGACAGTCCGCAGGGCGTTGCAACTGTCGTTGAATCTTCCGGCACTCGCCGTGCTCGATCAGGTCGGCCCAAGCCGGCTGACCACAAGGCTTGCGCAAGCCGGCGCCACTTTGGTGCTGCCAGACGGTGAGCCGCCAGGACTCGCGATCGGTCTCGGCGGCGTCGGCATCAAGCTTGCCGATCTGGTGATGCTCTATGCCGGCATCGCGCGCCAAGGCACCGCGCTCCCGCTCCGCGAGCGTGTTACGTCGATGCCCTCCAGCGAAAGAGCAGGCGGGGCCACGCGGCTCATGGGGTCGGTGGCAGCGTGGTACGTCAGCAACATCCTTGCCGGAACGCCGCCACCTGAAAACGGCGTCCCGGGGCGCATCGCGTTCAAAACCGGCACTAGCTACGGCTATCGCGATGCCTGGTCGGTCGGCTTCGACGGCAAGCATACGATCGGTGTCTGGGTCGGTCGTCCGGATGGCGCGCCGGTGCCGCGTCTGGTCGGACGAAATGTAGCGGCGCCGATTCTGTTCGACGCCTTCGCTCGTTTGGAGACGGCGCCGGTGCCGTTGCCACGCGCGCCGGGCGGCGTCGTTATGACCACGACCGCAAAGCTGCCGCCGCCGCTCAAGCATTTTGCGCGGGGCGATCACATGGGCGAGGCCGTGCTGGACCGGGTACATATCCTGTTCCCGCCGGATGGCGCGCGGATCGAATTGATCTCGGCTGATGATAAGCCGGCCCCGGTACCTCTCAAAGTCACCGGTGCCGTTGCGCCGCTGACGGTTCTCGTTGACGGCGTTCCGGCGCACGCTCAACCGCGGGGAACGCTGTTCTTCCAGCCTAACGGTCCGGGATTTGCACGCGTGACGGTCATCGACGGGGTGGGAGCAACCGACAGCGTCGTCGTCCGACTTGAGGACCGCGAGCCGGCGGCGCTGCGACCAGATTGCCCGCTGACGCCCTGCGGCCATCCTTGAAACGTCCTTCCCCCGCGCGAACGCATTCACTATGGTCGGCGCCCATTTCGCGTCGGGAGAAGCATGAGCAGGAGCAATAGCGCAGCGCCGCGAACTTGTGGGCCGACTCTTATCGTTGGCGGGCTGTTCGCCGGCGTTGCGCGGATCAGTATTAATC
>JBAUGC010000500.1:0-2605 GCA_049679485.1 Xanthobacteraceae bacterium | reverse complement strand
CTGTTGCGCTTTCTACGGCGCGCGCAGGCCGACGGCGTAAAGATCGCCCTCGTCGTCACCGGCAAAGGAACGGGCAAAGGAGCAGACCGGCCCGACGGCGCGCTCGAGCGGGGCATACTCAAACGGCAGGTGCCGGTCTGGCTTTCGCTGCCGGAGTTTCGGCCTCTCGTGGTCGGCTTTGAGGACGCGCACCTTGGTCATGGCGGGCAGGGCGCGCTCTATGTCCGGCTGCGGCGCGCTCGCTAGCTAGAGCCGTTTCTTAACCTTAACGATCGGAATATCGGATCGGATACAAACAACGGCCACGCAAATCGGCGAAAATCGTCTCCTGGTTTGGAGAAGCGTGCGCCATGTCTGAAATTGCGATTTCCGAAACTGCCGATACCCACCAAAAGCCCGCGTCAACGCGCGGCGACTCGGCAGACAAACGAGCCTTGGCTCAAGTTGAGAAGTGGATGGCGATCATCCGTGAGATCAGCCGCGAGCGGCAGGGGCCGACATTTCTCCGCGGCTGAAGCACTTACAAAATTAACTACAGAATAAACCGGCTCAGATCGGCGTTCTTGGCCAGATCGCCGACGTGCTTTTGCACGTAGGCAGCATCGATCTTGACCGTTTCGCCGGAGCGGTCAGGGGCCGCGAACGAGACTTCGTCGAGCACGCGCTCCATCACCGTCTGCAGCCGCCGCGCGCCGATATTCTCCACGCTCGAATTCACCGCCACCGCCGTGTCGGCAACTGCATCGATGGCGTCCTCGGAGAATTCCAGCGTCACGCCTTCGGTGCCCATCAGCGCGATGTATTGTTTGATGAGCGAGGCTTCGGGCTCGGTCAGAATCCGTCGCATATCGTCGCGGGTCAGTGGTTTCAATTCGACCCGGATCGGCAGCCGGCCCTGCAGTTCGGGCAGGAGATCGGAAGGCTTCGCGGTGTGGAAGGCGCCTGAGGCAATGAACAGGACGTGATCGGTTTTGACCGAGCCGTGCTTGGTCGCGACAGTGGTGCCTTCGATCAGCGGCAACAGATCGCGCTGCACGCCCTCACGCGAAACGTCGGCGCCGATGCGTCCATCACGCGCGCAAATCTTGTCGATCTCGTCGAGAAAGACGATGCCGTTGTTTTCAACCGCCCTGATAGCCTCCTGGGTGAGCTGCTCGGTGTCGAGCAGTTTGTCGGACTCCTCGTTGAGCAGAATATCGTGAGAATCGTGCACGGTCACGCGGCGGGTCTTGGTACGCCCGCCGCCGAGTTTGCCGAAAATATCGCCGATCGAGATGGCACCCATTTGGGCACCGGGCATGCCGGGAATTTCGAACAGCGGCATGCCGCCGGACGATTGCACCTCGATCTCGATCTCCTTGTCGTTGAGCTCGCCGGCTCGCAGCTTGCGGCGGAATGCTTCCTTGGTCGACGCGCTGGCATTGGCGCCGACGAGCGCATCGATAACGCGGGCCTCGGCGGCCTGCTGGGCTCTGGCGTGGACGTCCTTGCGTTTCCGCTCCCGCGTCAAGGTGATCGCGACCTCGACGAGATCGCGGATGATCTGCTCAACGTCGCGGCCGACGTAGCCGACCTCGGTGAATTTCGTCGCTTCGACCTTGAGGAACGGTGCGCCGGCGAGCTTGGCGAGACGGCGGGAAATCTCGGTCTTGCCGACGCCGGTCGGGCCGATCATCAGAATATTTTTCGGCAGCACTTCTTCGCGCAGCCGTTCCTCGAGCTGCAGCCGGCGCCAGCGGTTGCGCAGCGCGATCGCGACAGCGCGTTTGGCGTCGCCTTGCCCGACAATGAAGCGATCGAGCTCGGAGACGATTTCGCGTGGGGAAAAATCACTCATTCGTCACGTACCACCAAGACTGCCGCCATCGGGCGAAGAGTGTGGGAACCAGTCACCATGGGTCAGGTGTTCGTCAACGTTTCAACGGTGACGTTCCTGTTGGTGTAGACACAGATGTCGGCGGCGATGTCGAGCGATCGGCGAACGATCGCTTCGGCGTCGAGCGGACCGTCGGCGAGCGCCCGCGCGGCGGCAAGCGCATAATTGCCGCCCGAGCCGATGCCGACGATGCCGGCTTCCGGTTCAAGCACGTCGCCGGTCCCGGTGAGCACCAGCGACACGTCCTTGTCGGCGACGATCATCATCGCTTCGAGACGGCGAAGGTATCGGTCGGTGCGCCAGTCCTTGGCGAGTTCGACGGCGGCGCGCATCAGCTGGCCGCGGTATTGTTCCAGCTTCGACTCCAGCCGTTCGAACAACGTAAAGGCATCGGCCGTGGCGCCGGCGAAGCCGCCAATCACCTCGCCGCCGCTGAGACGGCGCACCTTGCGGGCATTGGCCTTGACGATGGTCTGGCCGATCGACACCTGACCGTCGCCGCCGACCGCAACAACGCCGTCTTTGCGGACAGTCAGGATGGTGGTGCCGTGCCAGAGGGCGGATTGGCCGGATTCGGCGGGTAACATGTGCTGAAAAGCCTTTGTTCAGTGCATGATTTATGACTTGGCTGCCGGTATTGCAAATCCGCCACGCCAAGATGGCGAAGCGGTCAAAGCCCTGATAAAAAGCGCCGCGCGCCGCGGAGAACATTATGCGTAAGGCGTCCGT
>JBAUGC010000499.1:0-12518 GCA_049679485.1 Xanthobacteraceae bacterium | reverse complement strand
CTACGAAGCCGATGACTCAGTGTAGAGCAAATTCTGTTTACGTGCGACTAGGGCAAAGGGTTTCCAAAGAATAAATAAGCCGAGTGTGGCATTCTTGTTCACGCTTTGGCTCCTTGGCGGCGCTTGCGACGGCGCGGGCGATTTGCAGCGACATCCTGCCCCGCCAGATCGGCCTCAGGTCGCGTCTGGATATCGGCAGCCAAAGGTACGATAGAACCCGAATCGGCCGCGGACCGCTCTCGGATCACAGCGCTAGCCGCTGCAGCGTCGCGCGCACGTCGGCGTGCCATCTCGGCCGCGCGGCTTCGGCGCTCGCCCATAGCGTCACCCGCTCGCCTAACCCAATAATACATTTGCGTGGCCGCGCGCCCGAAAATCCCGCCTGCCCAAACTAGTTCAAACGGCGTGAATTGCCGCCAAGTTTGATCGCCGTCAGCGATAGCACGGGCGATGAGAGTACCGGCCATCGCGGTGGTATTAAGACCATGACCGCCAAAGCCGCTCGCCAGCCATAGTCCGGGCGCCAGCTCCCCGATCTGCGGCATGCGATGGATTGAGTTACCCAGCGTGCCCGACCATGCGTAATCGACAGCGATCTCGCCGAGCTGAGGATAGGTTTTCTTGATGTCGGCGATCAGCGCGCGCCGGTAGCGGTTCGGGTCGCGCGGCCGCATTGTAACCCGGCCCGACCACATCAGCCGCTCCCCGTCGACCACGCGGTAATGATTGTCGGCGAGTTCGCTATCGCTAACGGCACCGCGATAGCTGATAGCTTCCGCAAGCCGCGGCGCGAGCGGAGCGGTGGTGATGACGTAAGTCGTGACGGGAATGAGCGCGGATGCAATCTTTGGCAGCAGCGTCCCGAGCTGCACATTGCCACACAGCACCACATGATGAGCGCGCAACCGCGCGGCCGGGGTAACGATGCGCTTACGCACGCCTGCCGGATCAATGGACAGCGCCGGAGTTTGTTCAAAGATGCGGGCGCCGGCGCGTTCGGCGGCAGCGGCCAAGCCGAATGCATAGTTCAGCGGATGGATATGGAACGCCTGCGGAAAGTGGATAGCATGAAAGTAACGCTCACTATGCAATACCGCGCGCACGCGTTCGACCGGCCAGCCCTCGACCTCGCCGCCAAATTCGCCGATGAGGCCAACATGCCGCGTGAACGCATCGCCGTTGTCGGTCTTGGAGACGCAGAGCCAGCCATCCTGGAGAGCGACTCCCGGCATGGCATCGTCGCGGATCGTGTTGCGAACGTATTCGAGCCCGCTCTGCGAAAGAGTCCAGAGATCCTTGGCCCGCTCAAACCCGACGCGGCTGACGATGCTTTCGGGTGCCGCGGCGAAGCCTGGAAGCACAAAGCCGGTGCTGCGGCCCGACGCGGCGGCCGCGATGCGGCCTGCTTCGATGAGCGCGACGGAGCGCCCATCGCGTGCCAGCTCGCGCGCAACGGTCAAGCCGGCAAGGCCGCCGCCGATCACGCAGATATCGACGTCGAGGTCGAGATGAAGCGGCGGCCGCGGTGGCGCGTCCACTTTTGTCGTGGCGTACCAGGTTCCGCCATAGGCAGCGGTGGTATCGGCTTCGTCCATCACTGCATTTTGCAGCGCCGCAACGATACGGCGATGCAACCTGTTCACATCCTGCGGGATACAAAATTTCTGTGCGTTGGCGCGGACACTATAGGAAGTTCGTATTCATCGCACTAGCCTGCCGCATTTGTTTCGCCAGACGCGCGGGAACTTCGAAGCGTACTAAATTTGTGAGACTTCCCGTCCGCTATGCGACTACTGACACAGAGCTGCTGATATGCGTCGTTTGCTGCTGCTACGTCATGCCAAGACCGAACGCGGCGCGGCGGGAGAGCGCGACCGCGATCGTAAACTTATGGCGCGCGGCCGAACCGATGCGCCAATCATCGCGGCTTACTTGGTTCGCCATCAGTTCATCCCTGATCTCGCGCTGGTCTCACCGGCAACGCGGGCTGCCGAGACCTGGGCGCTGGTTGCTGCTGCCTTGCCCGACGGTTCAACGCGGGTTGAACAGGACGAGCGCATCTATAACGCGGTTCCCGAGACGCTGATTGACCTGATCCGCGAGACCACAAAGGCGCGATCGCTCATTGTCGTCGGTCACAATCCGGGCTTACACGATCTTGCGGTGGAATTGATTGCCTCGGGCGAAGTCGAAGCGCGCGAGCGCATCAATGAGAAGTTGCCGACATGCGGCCTCGTCATCATTGATTTTCCCTTCAATGACTGGTCGCGGCTGCATGTCAATTCCGGCCGGCTTGAGCGCTTCGTCAGTCCGCGTACCATCGCCGAGGCGACAGACTGAACACCAATCGGATATTTTGATCAAAACCGCAGCGGCATGGAAAGCAAAAGCATAAACGCCTATTCGTAGAACTCCGGCGACTTCTTCTGCCCGTCGCTTTGCGGCTTATCGTGATTGATCCAAAGCTGCGCGTGTTCTTTCGCCAGGATATCGGCGATGCGCTGCATCGAAGCGAGCGTCTCTTCCTTGCTGGTGTTCATCGATGGTACCCGGCGGTTGTCCCAATTGTCCTTGAAATGAACGGCATCGCCCGAGAGAACAACGGCGCCGGTTTTCGGCAGCCGCACGAGTAACGATTGATGACCAGGCGTGTGCCCCGGCGTCGAAATGATCACAATGGAGCCGTCGCCGAACACATCGCGATCGCCTTCGAGTTTGGTCACCGGATGATTGGGGTTGAAACGCGGCGCACCGTTGGCGCCCGGCCAATCATATTCGGCCTTCTGTACGTAAAGCATGGTCTGCGGAAATTCTTCCACGTTGCCGATGTGATCGGGATGCGTATGCGAGATCGCCATGGCCTTGATGTCGCCGGGCTTGACGCCGAGCTCTTGGAGCTGCGCGGCAAGCGTCTTGGTCCGCTTCACGTCTAGTCCGCCGTTGGTACCTTTGATGCCTCCCGGTATTGCGGCGAGTGCATCGGGGAGACCGGTATCCCACAGAAACCAGCCCTGCGCATGGTGGATGAGATAACAGTTGTCGGACACGGCGAGCGGCACGCCGACATTGACGCCGGGCGACCAGCGCGACTGATCGGGACCGACGGCTTCACCGCAGTAGAGGATGTATAGCCGGTCGACGCCCGCGGCCGCGGCCGGGAGCGGACCGAGCGTCGCCGCACATGCTGCGATCGCAAGAACTGCGAGCCTCATAAGCTCCTCCCTCAACTCGCAAGCGCCGCCAAAATGCGCGCCCAGCTGCGAATGCCCTTGTGGAAGCACCGCAGATCATACTTCTCGTTCGGCGAATGCACCCGATCATCGTCGAGCGCGAAACCGACCATCAACGTGTCCATACCGAGGACGGTTTTGAAGTCGCCGACGATGGGGATCGAGCCGCCGGCGCCGACCGTCACCGCCTTTTTGCCCCACTCCTCCGCCAGTGCGGCACGCGCCTTGGCGAGCGCCGGATTGTCAAACGCCACGTCGAACGCCGGCGCGCTGGTGAAGTTGCCGAATTCGACCGAGCAATCTGATGGCACGCGAGCGCGGACGAATTCGCGAAAGGCGCTGCGGATCTTATCCGGGTCCTGCGCGCCCACCAGCCGAAATGAGACTTTGGCCATCGCCTTGCCTGGAATAACGGTCTTCGCACCTTCCCCGGTGTAACCGCCGATGATGCCGTTGACTTCAGCCGTCGGCCGCGTGGAAATCTGCTCGATCAGCATGCGGTCCGTTTCGCCGGCTGGAATCTTCAGCCCAATCGGTCCGAGAAACTTTTCCGCTGTCAGACCGAGTCCCTTGAGATCGGCTTTGATATCGGGCGGCAAATCGTGAACGCCGTCATAGAAGCCGGGAATCGCAACCGAGCCGTCCGGCTTGTGCATTGCCGACAGGATATCGGCCAACACATGGATTGGATTGCGTGCGGCACCGCCGAAAAGGCCGGAATGCAGGTCGCGGTCGGCGCACGTAAGCCTGACTTCTTCGTACACCAGACCGCGCAGCGAGGTCGTGATCGAGGGGGTCTGCGCGTCCCACATGCCGGTGTCGCATACCAGAGCCAGATCGCGTTTGAACTCCGCGGCATTATCGCGCACGAAGTCGAACAGGTGTTTTGAGCCGCACTCCTCTTCGCCTTCGATCATCATGGTGATATCGAGCGGAAGCTTGCCGGTCACGTCCTTGAACGCGCGGCAAGCCTCGACGAAGGTCATGGCCTGCCCCTTGTCATCGCAGGCGCCGCGGGCGACGATAACCTTCCGTCCGCCATCGAGTGTTTCGATGCGAGGCTCAAATGGCGGCGTTTGCCACTGATCCAGCGGATCGACCGGCTGCACATCATAATGGCCATAGAACAGGACGCGCGGCGCCTTGCCGCTGGCTTGGCCGTTGCCGGTTTGATCCGCAGGAGTCTTGCCGATGACGACGGGATGGCCCTCGGTCGGACGGATGCTCGCTTCCAAGCCGAGGCTGCGCAAGTCGGTCGCGACGTGTTGCGCTGCGGTGCGACAGTGCGCCGCAAATACCGGATCGGTTGACACCGACTGGATGCGCAACAGCGCGAACAAGCGATCGAGGCTCGCGTCCAGATCGTGGTCGATGCGATCGAGGACCGCCGGAAGAGATTCGCGTGCTGTCATTGGTTGATCACCGCGCCTTTGCCAACAAGAACCGTCTCACCTTGGTTCGATTTCGTCACGGTTTTCTCTTTCACGCACGTCAGCGGCACCAACCGCCGGGCAGCCGCTGGTACCCACAAATTTTATAGTGCGCCGCGAAAGTCATTTCCACAACGCGAGGCGAACGGGCGATCTGCCGAACTCATGCTTGTCATGCCGCATGCGAATGTACATTATGGCAAGAACGCGACGAAATACGGGCTGGCGAGGGCACATGGACGAGTTGATCGGGCGTCTCGTCGCCGATACCGGCGTCGATCGGAACGCTGCCGAAACGGCCGTTGGCATTATTCTCGACTTCCTGGCCAAGGAAGGGCCTGCCGACAAAATGCAGTCGCTCTTGGCAAGGCTCCCCGGAGCCGAAGCCCTAATGCAAAAAGCTGCAGCCGAAGGCGGCGGCATGGGCGGTGTGATGGGTGCAGGCACGCGCATGATGGGCGCGGGGTTGAGCATGGATCAGGTGCAAGGCGTCACCCGGCAGTTCATCGCCTTTGCCCGCGAGAAAGTCGGCGAGGACGAGGTGGGCCAGATTGTCGGCGCCATTCCGGGTCTCTCACAATTTGTTTGAGTACGCGTGGACGCGGCGGCGCTATGGCGGGGTTAAGGGGAGGCAGTGATGGCTTATCCCATCACCGATATTCGGGGCATCGGGGCGGATACGGCTGCGATCCTCAAGTCGGAGGGGATTCGCACGACCGTCGGCCTATTGCGCTCGGCTAAGACACCAAAGCAGCGGCTCAAGATCGCGGAAAAGGTCGGCATCGACGACAAAGACGTGCTGGACTGGGTGACTGCGGCCGACCGTATGCGTGTTAAAGGCGTTGGCTGGGAATATTCCGAATTGTTGCGCGCCGTCGGCGTCAAGACCGTCAACGAGCTGAAGTACCGCAACCCGCAGAAGCTCGTCGACCAGATGTCGGAAGCCAACACCAAGCGCAAGCTGGTCCAGCTTCTACCATCCGTGACCATGGTCAAGCGCTGGATCGAAAGCGCCAAGAAATTGCCGCCGGTCATCCGCTATTGATGCGATACAAGCATCCTACCCTCCTTGCTTGACTCGCCAGGGCCACAAGCGTCATTGCGAACAACGAAAATAAAGACGCTATCGAACCTCACGGAACCCTGTTGTTCTGCTCCTTCGCAACGGCGACCGGCGCTCATCAGTATGGCGACGAGATTGCATCCTGGCGGTCCTTCCACAGCCGACGTCCCATCCGGCGACAACGTGCTGTCGCGGCTCCTTGCCAAGAAGCGCCCGCTCGTCATGGGTGTTCTTAACATCACTCCGGATTCCTTTTCCGACGGTGGCCATTTTTACGATGCGCAGACAGCGTTGGCGCACGCCCGTCGCCTCTCCGCTGAGGGCGCCGATATCCTCGATATCGGCGCCGAATCAACGCGCCCCTACGGCGGCGCCGTTCGTGTCTCACTTGAAGAGGAGCGTGCACGGCTGGCGCCGGTTTTGTCCGACGTGATTTCGCTCGGCATCCCGGTCTCGATTGACACATTGAAAGCTCCCATTGCCGACTGGGCCCTTGATCTCGGTGTGACGATCGTCAACGACGTGTGGGGCCTGCAACGTGATGCCGACATGGCTGGTATCGTTGCGGACCACGGCGCCCCGGTCATCATCATGCACAATCGCGAGCGCGCCGATCCCGCAATCGACATCATCGCAGACGTCACTTCGTTCTTTCAGCGCTCGCTCGCCATAGCTGTGCGCGCCGGTATCCGCCGCGAGCAGATCGTGCTCGATCCTGGGATCGGTTTCGGCAAGACTCCGGAGCAATCATTGACCTGCATCGCGCGGCTCGACACGTGGCACTACTTCGGTCTTCCGATACTCATTGGAGCTTCACGCAAGCGCTTTATCAGCTCGGTAGCGCCGTCCGAACCAGCGGAACGGCTTGGCGGCTCGCTGGCTGCGCACCTTTTGGCCGTCGAGAATGGCGCAGCGATCGTTCGCGTGCATGACGTGGCATCGACCGTTCAGGCGTTCGCGGTCGCCAACGCCATCAGGAACGCGCGATGAGCGACGCAATCTTTGTCAATGGGCTCATCATTCACGCCTATCACGGCGTGATGCCGCACGAAGCGAAGGTCGGCCAACCGTTCGGCCTCGATCTCGTCCTCGACATCGATCTCACTGAGGCTTCGCGCTCCGACAAGCTCAAAGCGACAGTATCGTATGAAGCGCTGGTAAAGACCGCTACCGAGGCGTTCTCCGCGCGCCGCTATCGCCTCGTCGAGGCTGCCGCGGGCGCCGTCGCCGACGCGGTGCTTGTTCACTATCCGCAAGTCCGCAGCGTCCGGGTCACCGTGCGCAAGCCGCACGCACCGATCGCTGCGACCTTTGACGACGTTGGCGTCATTGTTACGCGCACCCGGCAAAATCGTAACAGTGACCGTAGCCATGGCTGAGGCGTTCATCGCGCTTGGCGGCAATGTGGGTGAGGTACGCTCGACCTTCGATCAGGCCATTGCGACGTTCTGCGACGGCGAGGCGGTGCGTTTGGCGGCGCGTTCGTCCGACTACCGAACCCCGCCATGGGGCGTCACCGACCAGCCGCCGTTCATCAATGCCGTCATCTCCGTGACGACGACGCTTGCCCCGCACGATTTGCTCGCACGCGCCACGGAGTGCGAACGCAAGCTCGGGCGCAACCGGGCTCATGAGCGGCGCTGGGGACCCCGGAAAATCGACCTCGATCTCCTCACCTATGACGATCTAGTGCTGATCGATCGCGACTTGATTTTGCCGCATCCGCATCTGTTTGAGCGCGCGTTCGTGCTCGTGCCGCTCGCCGAAATTGCGCCAGACCAGATAATTGCCGGCATTCGGGTGCGTGACGCTCTTGAACGCCAGAATGTCAGCGGCATCGAAAAGCTGCCGCCACGATAGGCGATCAATGCCTCGGCACGCCAATTGCACGACCCGACATATGAAAAAGCGTGATCTTTTTGGAAGGCCTACTTCCGCTTTTCGGGATCATGTTGTGTTGGCCGTTCCGGCTTCGCGTGGCATTTTGCGACCATGACGGATCCAGAGCCCCTGCAATTCGCCGCCGATTTTCCTACGGCAAACCGTGAGGAATGGCGCAAGCTTGTCGATGCGGTACTCAAGGGTACGCCGTTCGAGCGCCTCGTCACCCACACTTACGATGGCCTGGCCATCGAGCCGCTCGCCGCGCGGCGCGCCAATGTACGGCCCGTCGCGACCCGGCCCGGCGCGACGACCTGGGAGATAATGTCGCGGATCGACCATCCCGATCCGGCGCTCGCCAACGAGATCGCGTTGCGGGAACTTGGCAACGGCGCGACCGGTCTAACGCTGGTGTTTGCCGGTTCGCGCGGCGATCACGGCTTCGGCCTGCCGGCAACCGAGACCGCGCTCGAACGCACGCTTGACGGCGTCGTGATCGAGGCCGGCATCAGCATCGAAGTGGACCTCTCGCCGGCTGCCGTGGCGGTGATCGACGCGATGCTGGCGCGAGGCCCTCCGTTCCCGCCGCCGGCAACAAAAGTCCGGCTCGGGCATGATCCGCTCGGCGCGAAAGCGATCGCGAGTGTTTCCACGAGGCCGTGGACCGAGCATGCGCCGCATTTTGCCCGCCGCCTCGCGGCCCTGGCTCGCGCCGGTTTCCGGGGAAAGCTCGCCGCCGCCGACGGGCGTGTGATCCACAATTCCGGCGGGTCCGAAGCGCAGGAATTGGCCTTCGCAGTTTCGGTCGCACTGGCGTATCTACGCGCGCTCGAAGCCGAGGGCGTCGCGCTTGAAGCGGCGCGGCGCATGATCTTCTTCCGGTTGTCGGCCGACGCAGATCAGTTTCTCACTATCGCTAAATTCCGCGCGCTGCGAAAATTGTGGGCGCGCGTTGAAGCCTCGTGCGGGCTCGCTGTGGAGCCATGCTTCGTTTCCGCCGAAACGGCATGGCGCATGATGGCGCGGCGCGATCCCCACGTGAACATTTTGCGCGCGACCGTCGCAATGTTTGCCGCCGCGCTCGGCGGCGCCGACGCGATTGCTGTCTTGCCATTTACTGCCGCGCGCGGACTGCCCGATCGGTTCGCGCGGAGGATCGCGCGCAACACCCAACTGCTCCTCAGCGAAGAATCGCATCTCGACAAAGTCACCGATCCGGCGGCGGGCTCCGGTGCGATCGAAAATCTGACCGATAAGCTTTGCCAGGCGGCATGGGCTCTGTTCCAAGAGATCGAGGCCGCCGGCGGAATTGCCGTCGCGCTTGAGACTGGCTTTATTCAAAGCAAAGTCAGCGCCGTTCGGACCGAGCGCGCCGCCGCCACCGCACGGCGAAAGGACGCACTGACCGGCGTCAGCATCTTTCCCAATCTCTTGGAGGCCGACACAAAGGTCGATCTGCCGGCTCCGTCGATCAAACATCCCACAGACAGCCTCAAGCCGATCCGCCTTTCCGAGCCCTTCGAACTCATGCGCGACGCTTCCGACCGTGTGCTTGCCGAGACTGGCATCAGACCAAGAATCTTCCTCGCCAATCTCGGCACGCCGGCCGAGTTCACCGCACGTTCGACTTTCGCCAAGAATTTCTTCGAGGCTGGCGGCATCGAAGCGATCGATAGCGACGGCGCCGACGCCCCGACCCTTGCGGCGGCGTTTAAGACCTCGGGCGCCTCACTTGCTTGCCTCTGCTCGACCGACAAGGTCTATGAGAAGGAAGCCGTCGCGGCGGCGCAGGCGCTGAAGGCGGCCGGCGCGCGATCCATCTATCTAGCTGGCCGGCCGCGCGAGCAGGAAGCCGCCCTGAAATCGGCCGGGGTTCAATCATTCATTTACGAGGGTTGCGACGCCCTAGCGACACTGCGAGCCGCCTACGATATCCTTGGCATCGAGATCGGATGATAGCGATGAGCCGTATCCCGAACTTCGCCCAGATCGATTTCGCCGACGCGCCCGGCGCGGCGATGGCGCAGGGCGCACCGTGGCTGACGCCTGAAGGCATCGCGGTCAAAAGCAGTTATGGATCAGATGACCTCAAAGGTCTCGATGGCCTCGACACCTACCCGGGCATCGCGCCGTTCCTGCGGGGTCCCTACCCGGCCATGTACGTCACCCAGCCGTGGACCATCCGGCAATATGCCGGCTTCTCCACGGCCGAGGATTCCAACGCCTTTTACCGTCGCAATCTCGCCGCCGGGCAAAAGGGCCTGTCGATCGCCTTCGATCTTGCCACCCACCGCGGTTACGACAGCGACCATCCCCGCGTCTCAGGCGACGTCGGCATGGCGGGCGTCGCCATCGACTCGATCTACGATATGCGCACATTGTTCGCCGGCATCCCGCTCGAGCAGATGTCGGTGTCGATGACCATGAACGGCGCGGTTCTGCCGGTGATGGCGCTGTACATCGTCGCCGCTGAGGAACAAGGCGTGCCGCCGGAAAAACTCGCGGGCACGATCCAGAACGACATCCTCAAAGAATTTATGGTGCGCAACACCTACATCTATCCGCCGAAGCCGTCGCTGCGCATCATCTCCGATATCTTTGCCTACACATCGGCGCACATGCCGAAATTCAACTCGATCTCGATCTCCGGCTACCACATGCAGGAAGCCGGAGCGACGGCCGATCTGGAGCTCGCCTACACGCTCGCCGACGGCGTCGAATACGCGCGCGCCGGCCTTGCTGCTTCGCTTGACATCGACCGGTTCGCGCCACGGCTGTCGTTCTTCTTCGGCATCGGGATGAACTTTTTCATGGAAGTAGCAAAGCTCCGCGCCGCGCGCGTGCTGTGGGCGAAGCTGATGAAGGAGTTCAATCCGAAGGACGCCCGTTCGCTGTCGCTGCGCACCCATTGCCAGACTTCAGGCTGGTCGCTGGCCGCGCAGGACGTATTCAACAATGTCGCGCGCACCTGTGTTGAAGCGATGGCGGCAACGCAAGGCGGTACCCAATCGCTGCACACCAACGCGCTCGATGAGGCGCTGGCACTGCCGACCGACTTTTCCGCCCGCATTGCCCGCAACACGCAGATAGTGCTGCAGCGCGAGAGCGGCACGACGCGGATGATCGATCCGTGGGGCGGCTCTTTCTACGTCGAACGCCTCACCCATGACCTCGCGACGAAGGCCTGGGGTCATATCCGCGAAGTCGAAGAGCTTGGCGGCATGACCCGCGCCATCGAGGCGGCGCTGCCGAAGCTCCGCATCGAGGAAGCCGCCGCGCGCACGCAGGCGCGCATCGACTCGGGTGCGCAAGCAGTGATCGGCGTCAACAAATACCGCCCGCGGGACGAGGCGCAGATCGATATCCTCAAGGTCGACAATGGCGCGGTGCGGCAATTGCAGATCGACAAGCTGTCGCGATTAAAGCGCGAGCGCGACCCGCAGGCCGTCGCCGAAGCACTCGCCGCGCTGACCCGCAATGCTGCCGGCGGCAACGGCAATCTGTTGGCGCTTGCCATCGATGCGGCGCGGGCCAAAGCGACCGTCGGCGAGATATCGTTGGCACTCGAGCAGGTTTTCGGGCGCCACCGGGCGGAGATCAAGGCGATCTCCGGCGTCTACAGGCGGGAGGCCGGCATGACCGACGCCGTCGAACGGGTACAGAAGCGCGTCGCTGAATTCGAGGAGAACGAGGGCCGCCGGCCGCGCATCCTGGTCGCCAAGATCGGGCAGGACGGCCACGACCGCGGCCAAAAGGTGATCGCGTCCGCGTTTGCCGATCTCGGTTTCGACGTCGATATTGGCCCGCTGTTCGCGACGCCGGTGGAAGCGGCGCGTCAGGCGGTCGAAAACGACGTGCACATTCTCGGTATCTCTTCGCTCGCCGGCGCGCATCTGGCGCTGGTGCCGGAACTCAACGCCGAGCTGGAAAATAACGGCCGTGGCGACATCATGATTGTGGTCGGCGGCGTGGTTCCGCCGCAGGACTACGATGCCCTGAAGACCGCCGGCGCCGAGGCGATCTTCCCGCCCGGCACCGTGATCGCCGAAGCGGCCGACGGACTGCTGGACGCGCTCAACCGCCGGCTTGGGCATACCAAGGCGGCCGCGGAGTGAGCACCGGCACATGCTCAAATTCAACACCCTACTCAGAGAAAGCGGGGCCGATCCGAAAGATGTTCAACTCGTACGTCATCAAGACCGTGGGCCGACAGGCGTCACACCCTATTCGCTTGTATCCGAACGCCCAGACCTTTTTGAATTTTATCAAAGCGTACAAGGACGGGAAATTTTTCGTAGGAAATTATTCGCCGCATTCGTGGTGACACCATCTTTTGAAACTCTATTTGTCAATTTATACGCCGTCGGGGCACCGCAGCGTAATTCGTCGCCGCAAATTTGTCCGGTAAGAGCAAAGGTGATCGAGACCGGCAAGTGCTGGATATATCCAACAGCTCTGGATGATCGCCTAGAGGATTTCTCAAAGAAACTGATCGTCGATTGGGGAGGCGGATACCGCAGTTGGGTGCAGCGGGCCGACCGCCAAGACAAAGCCGTACTCGAGCTTCGTAGTCTTTTTAATGAGCCGGAATTCCCAAGCTACCTGAACTTTCAAAGACGAATTGAAGAAATTCCCACCCTTTTCCCGACGTGGAAAGCAGTTCTTAGCCGTACTAAAGGCGTGTACCTTTTAATTGATCAAGAGAATGGCGGTCAGTATGTCGGTTCAGCAACAGGTGAGCAAGGGTTTATCGGGCGATGGCTTGTCTACGCTAAAGACGGCCACGGTGGAAACGCTAAATTGAAACTGAGAAATCACAAAAATTATGTTGTTTCGATCTTGGAAACGGCTGGGTCTACTATGGGAAGACATGAGATTCTTGAGCGTGAAGCCTTTTGGAAGGAAAAATTGGGC
>JBAUGC010000498.1:0-4151 GCA_049679485.1 Xanthobacteraceae bacterium | reverse complement strand
GTGTGGTTGATCTGCGCGAACGATCCGATCAGCGCGCGCACCCGATTGGGATTGGCCATAGAAAAAGCCGGGTGGGTGGTCAGCGCACGCACACGGTCAAGCGTTGCCGGCTCTGGAATCGCCGCCTGTAGCGCCAGCCATTTGTCGATGATCAGGGGATCGTTCGAGTATCGGGTGTAGAAATCCTCAAGCGCCTCGGTGCGCTCGGGCCGGTCGTGTTGAGCAAGCGTCTCGAGCGCAGCCATGCGATCGGTCATGTTGTCGGCGTCGCGATATTGCGCAAGCGCGCGAGCGATCGCCTCGTTCTGCTGCGTCGCCGCCAACAGATCGAGGCAGACGTTCTTGAGCGAGCGCCGACCCGCGCTCGCAGCGTCGGGCCAGTAGGGGCCTGCAACGATCATGCGCCGGTAGGTGTCGGTCAGTGCGGCTTCGAGCCGTTCGCCGATCGCGGCCCGCAAGTGCCGGCGCGCGGCAAAGATGGCCCCGGAATCGACATCGCGCCCAATCTCGCGGGCGATGTCGCTCTCGCTCGGTGGATTGAGCGTTAGCGCGATGAATGCGGGCTCGAGATTGTTGTCGGCGAGGTTGGCGCCGAGCGCGGCGATGTGACCCTCATCAATGCGCGCAGTCTCGTTTCGGCGCGACGCCGCGACATTGCCGGTCAAGAGCGACATGCCCAGCGTCTGTACGGCCTGCCACCGATTGAAGGAATCGCGATCGTGCGCGGCTAGGAAACGGAGCTCACCCGGTTCAATCGGCAACGACAGCTTGACCGGCGCGGAAAAGCCGCGGTTGAGCGACGGGATCGGCGGCTCGGCGACACCGGTGAAGACGACGCTTTGGCTCGGTTTGGTCACTTCGATCACGCCGCGGTCCAGTGGCCGGCCGTCAAGCGTAAGCGGCAGGTCACCGCCATCTTTGCCGACCAGTCCGACCGCGAGCGGTATCACCATCGGCGCCTTGTCTGGCTGACCCGGTGTCGGCGGCACTGTTTGCGTGATATCGAGCCGGTAGGTTTTGGTCCGGGCCTCGTATTGCGGCGCGACCACAACCTCCGGCGTGCCGGCTTGCGTGTACCAAAGCATGAATTGCGAGAAATCGCGGTCGCTAACATCGGCAAAGCATTGTACGAACTGCTCGACGGTCGCCGCTTCGCCGTCATGCCGGTCGAAGTAGAGGTCCATGCCTTTGCGGAACAGCTCCGGGCCGAGCAGGACCTTGATCATGCGCACGACTTCGCCGCCCTTGTCGTACACCGTGGTCGTATAGAAGTTGTTGATCTCGTGATAGACTTCGGGCCGTACCGCATGCGCCAGCGGACCGGCATCCTCGACGAACTGATGCGAGCGCAATGCGCGCACATCGCTGATGCGCTCGACGGCGCGCGAGCGCTGGTCGGCGGAAAACTCCTCGTCGCGGAAAACGGTGAGGCCCTCTTTCAGGCAAAGCTGAAACCAGTCCCGGCAAGTGATGCGATCGCCGGTCCAGTTGTGAAAATATTCATGCGCGATCACTGCTTCGATATGGGCGTAGTCGGTATCGGTCGCGGTCGCCGGCGACGCCAGCACGTATTTGTCGTTGAAGACGTTGAGACCCTTGTTCTCCATCGCGCCCATGTTGAAGGCCGAAACCGCAACGATCATAAAAATATCGAGATCGTATTCGCGGCCGAAAGCCTCTTCGTCCCAGCGCATCGCGCGCTTGAGGCTGTCCATGGCGTAGTGCGCGCGGTCTTCCTTGCCCGGCTCGACATAAATGTGCAGTGCAACGTTGCGGCCGGACATGGTGGCGAAGCTGTCGCTGATGCGCCCAAGTTTGCCGCCGACCAGCGCGAACAAATAACAAGGCTTCTTGAACGGATCGTGCCAGATGGCGAAATGCCGGTTAGTGCCGGGCACGTCGCCCTGAGCGATCAGATTGCCGTTGGAGAGAAGCACCGGCGTCTCGGCTTTGTCGGCCTCGATGCGCGTGGTGTAGACCGCCATCACGTCCGGCCGGTCGAGGAAGTAGGTGATGCGGCGGAAGCCCTCGGCCTCGCACTGCGTGCAATAGGTCGAGCCGGCGCGGTAGAGACCCATCAGTTGGGTATTAGCGGTGGGATCGACGACGGTCTCGATGGTAAGCTCGAACGGCCGGTTCGGCGGCTGCGCAATGGTCAGCCGTTCGGGCGTGGCCAGGAAACTTTCGCTCGGCAGCGGCGCACCGTCGAGCGTGAGCGAGCGCAACTTCAGCTCCTCGCCGTCGAGGACCAGCGGCGCCGGCGTGCCGCCGGTGTTGGGTTTGAGTTTGAGCTTGGCGCGGACCGTGGTTGCGGTCGGATCGAGCGACACGTCGAGATCGACGGTTTCGATGAGCCAGTCCGGTGGGCGGTAATCCTTGAGGCGGATAGGACGCGGTTCTTCGGTGCGCATGATCGGCTTGATGTAGAAGTTTTGCCGAATAATTGAAAGCACGGGTAATCAGCGTACTGCACAAAGGGTGCCGTCCCATGTCAGCCATGCGCGCAATGGTGCTAGATCGGCTGCAGACGCCGCTGGTTCTGCGCGAGCATTCGATACCGCAGCCAGCGGCGGGCGAAATCCTGATCGAGATCGAAGCGTGCGGCGTGTGCCGCACCGATCTGCACGTGGTCGATGGCGAATTGCCGCATCCCAAGCTGCCGATCGTGCCGGGCCACGAAATCGTCGGTCGCATCGCGACGCTCGGAGCGGGCGTGAGTGGCTTCAGAGTTGGTGAGCGCGTCGGCGTGCCCTGGCTCGGGGCGACCTGCGGCGTCTGTCCTTATTGCCGTTCCGGGCGCGAGAACCTGTGCGATTCACCTTTGTTCACCGGCTATACGCGCGACGGCGGCTATGCGACGCACACGCTTGCCGATGCGCGTTTTACCTTTCCGCTGCCGGAAAAACTCGACGCCGCGGAGGCAGCACCGCTGCTCTGCGCCGGCCTGATCGGTTGGCGCAGCTACCGGATGGCCGGGGAGGGGGCCACACTCGGTCTCTACGGCTTCGGCGCCGCCGCGCATATTTTGGCGCAGGTCGCCATCTGGCAGGGCCGGCGGGTCTACGCCTTCACCCGCCCCGGCGACGCGGTTTCGCAAGCATTTGCGCGCTCGCTCGGCGCGGTCTGGGCCGGCGGCTCCGGGGACGCACCTCCGGAGCAGCTCGACGCCGCTATCATCTTCGCGCCGGTGGGCGAACTCGTTCCGGCCGCGCTCGCCGTGGTGAAGAAGGGCGGACGCGTGGTCTGCGGCGGCATCCATATGTCGGATATTCCAAGCTTCCCGTATCGCCTGCTTTGGGAGGAGCGTCAGCTCGTCTCGGTCGCCAATCTCACGCGGCGCGATGCTTACGAGTTCCTGGCAGTCGCGCCGCGCGCCGGCATCAAAATGCAGGTGACCCGCTATCCTTTAAGTGAAGCCAACGCCGCCTTAGCTGATTTGCGGGCCGGCCGCTTCGAAGGCGCGGCAGTGCTCATGCCGTGAGACTCACCGTCCCGGCTCGGCATGGCCGATGACGCGGCTGATGCTCGGAAAGCGCCGGCGCAACCGCCGTTCTGCGGCATCGACCAAATCGTGCACCACGCTCACCGAGAGGGCGGGGTCGACGCGGCAATGAAAATTGACGATCTCGCCGTCCGGAGTTTCGCGTACACGCACATCGTGTACTTCGCCGAGGCCGACGATTTCCGCTGCAAGCGCAGTCAGCGCGCCGCCAATTTCCGCGACTCTTCCGGCGGCGGCGTCGTGACCGGCGAGAACAACGGCCGGCAGGGGCTCGATGTGGGTTTCGACTTCAACCTCCGGACCGAGCTCTTCGCGGATCGCCTCCTCGAGCTGGCTCGCGGTTTCGTGTGCGGCATTCAGCGGGAGTGTGCCTTCGACTTCGAGATCGAATGACACCGAAAGCCGGTCGGCAAGCGCCTGCACCGCGACATGATGAACGGCCAAGCCGCGGTTGCGTGCAATCAGCATGACCCGCTCGCGCACCGTTTCGTCATCGAGCGCGCGTGGCTCGGTGGTGATCGTGACCTCGGCCTCCGGTAGGCCGGCGCGGACCGCCTGCGTAAGCCGCTCCTTGATCGCAGCGACACGGTCAAGCGGCAGCGTGCGGCTCACTCCCACGCCGAGGTCGACGAACAACGCGGGCCCGGCC
>JBAUGC010000497.1:0-7972 GCA_049679485.1 Xanthobacteraceae bacterium | reverse complement strand
GCTCTGGGAATCAAACACGATCGTGCGCTATCTCGCCGCCAAGCACCGCTCCACCGTACTCGAACCCGCCGATCTCAAAACCCGCGCGAGAGCGAGCGCCTGGATGGACTGGCAGCTCAGCGTGCTTGGGCCGGCGATCACGCCGGCCTTTGTCGGCATGATCCGCACGCCGCCGGAACAGCGCGATCATGCGGCGATCGAAGAATCAAAAAAGAAAACCACGGCGGCCTTCGCCATTCTCGACGAGCATCTCGCTAAGAACGCCTATGTCGCTGGCGACACGTTTTCCTACGGCGATATTCCCGTCGCGGTGATGGCCAACCGCTATCGGCAGCTTGTGCCGGAGCGGCCGCCGCTGCGCAATTTCGAGCACTGGTATGCGGCGATCGCCGCACGCCAGGCGTTCAAAGACCAGGTCGCAGCGGTCCCATTGGCATAGCAGTTACGCCGCGGCGACCCGCGCCGTGCCCGATCGTGCCGACACGATGTAGTCCATCGCCGCCTGCACGCCGCCCTTCTTGTGCGGCACGCCGGCCAGTGACAGCGCCATTTCGGTCGCCGCCAGCGCCCCGATCAGCGTTGCGTCGTTGATGTCGCCGAGATGACCGATGCGGAAATACTTCTTCGCAAAGGGGCCGAAGCTCGCGCCATAGGCGATGTTGAAATTATTGAGCGCGATATCGCGGAACTGATCAGCGTCATGACCATCCGGCAGCAGCACAGCGGTGATCGTCGGCGAATAATATTTCGCGTCACGGCACAGGACTTCGAGACCCCACGCGCGCACGACGCGGCGGGTCGCTTCACCGAGACGGTGGTGGCGGGCAAAGACGTTGTCGAGACCCTCCTCGTGCAGCATCTCGATTGCGGTATCGAGGCCGTACAGCATCTGCGTCGCCGGCGTGTAGGGAAAGAAGCCCTGCTTCGCCATTGTCAGCATGTCGTCCCATTGAAAGAACGACCGCGGCAGCTTTGCCGTCTTTGACGCACGTAATGCCTTCTCGCTCACGGCGTTGAAAGACATGCCGGGCGGCAGCATCAACCCCTTCTGCGCGCCGCCGATGGTCACGTCGACGCCCCATTCGTCATGGCGGTAATCGGTCGATGCAAGCGAAGAGATCGTGTCGACCAAAAACAGGGCCGGATGGCCGGCAGCGTCGATGGCTTTGCGAATCTGGTCGATCGGCGACAGGCAGCCGGTCGCGGTCTCATTGTGCAGCACGCAGACCGCTTTAATCTCATGCGCCTTGTCCTTGCGCAAATGTTCTTCGATGATCTTCGGATCGGCGCCGACGCGCCAGTCGGTCTTGATGAATTCGGGCTTGAGCCCCAACCGCTCCGCCATGACCTTCCACAGCGTGGCGAACTGGCCGGTCTCGACCATCAGCACGCGATCGCCGGGCGATAGCGTATTGACCAGGGCTGCCTCCCAAGCGCCAGTGCCGGTCGCGGTGTAGATAATCACCGGCTGCGCGGTCTTGAAAATGGTCTTGATGCCTTCGAACACGCGCTTGGCGAGCTTGGCGAATTCCGGCCCGCGCTGATCAATCAGCGGCATATCGATGGCGCGCATGATGCGGTCGGGCAGCGGCGTCGGCCCGGGAATCTGCAAAAAATGTCGTCCCGGAAGACGCGAGGCATTCTGCGGCATTTTTCTTTGAGCTCCTGCGGACGCTTCTTAGTCCCGGCCGCGTCCGGTCCGAAGGCGACGTGGCGCGGCCTTGTTCGCCGAATGCACCCTGCGGGTCAAGCCTCGCCGCGACAACATCGAACGGGCGCACAGCCGCCATCTGGCCGCGGAAAACCGCCTTTCAAATCGCGAAAGTGATTGTCGCGGAAATCTTGTTTGACAGGAATTATCTTCCATATACAAAGGCCTACGGCGGTTAAAAGAGAAGAAAATTCTTTCTACCGGCCGAGGGTAAATTGGAAGAAACGATGGAAATTTTTGCCGGTGAAGCGTCACTCGTTCTTTCAACCGACAGCGAAGACCTTGAGCCGGCCAGCGCCGGCGGTGTGACAGCGAAAAATTCGCAGGGCTCCGCGAATGGCTACAACATTCTGGGGCATCCCCGCTTCAGCACGTTGCCGGAGCAGGCGTCGCGGTTGAGCCGTTCACTCATTGACCTAGCTCCGGGAGAACGCCTCGCCCGCTTTCGCGAGGAGGTCACGGGGAGGGTAGTGCTGACAACGAGTTTCGGTGTCGAGGGTCAGGTCATTCTGCATCTGATCGCTCAGCATGACATCGACATCGACATTGCGACGCTCGATACCGGCAGGCTGTTTCCCGAGACTTACGCCCTTTGGGCGGAGACTGAGCAGCGCTACGGGCGGCGCATTGAAGCGATCTACCCGCAACATGCCAACCTCGAAGCTTTGGTAAAGCAGCACGGGGTAAACGGCTTCTACAATTCGCGGGACGCCCGTCTCGCCTGTTGCCACGCGCGCAAAGTCGAGCCGCTCGATCGTGCGCTTGCCGGCGCCGCTGGCTGGATCGTTGGGCTACGAGCCGACCAATCGACGCAACGGGAAAGCACCAAGCTGGTCAGCGTCGATGAGCGCAAGCTGCTCAAGCTCAGCCCGCTGTTCGACTGGACCCGCGACGAGGTCTATGCCTTTGCCGTCGCCAATAAAGTCCCGATCAATCCGCTGCACGCCAAGGGCTTTATCTCAATCGGATGCGCGCCATGCACCCGGGCCGTTGCGCCGGGCGAGCCTGAGAGAGGCGGACGCTGGTGGTGGGAAGAAGACGACAAGAAAGAATGCGGCCTGCATCTCACCGCCGACCAGCGGCTGGTTCGCGCCGCTGCGTCGTGAAGGTTCAGCGCTCCGCCGCGAGCGCGCTCTCGTGCCATCGGCGCAGCGCCAGATAGGTGACGAGCGAGAGCAGATAGAAGATCACGATGCCGGCGAGCGAGAGCAGCAACAGCGCCGCGAACATCCGCGGAATGTTGAGGCGATAGCCCGATTCAGCGATCCGGTATGCAAGCCCGGAGCCGGCTCCCGCTGATCCGGCCGCGATCTCGGCGACGACGGCGCCGATCAACGACAAGCCGCCAGCGATGCGCAGGCCGCCCAGAACATAAGGCAGCGCCGACGGCAATTTGAGATACCACAACACCTGCCGACGCGAAGCGCGATACAGCGAAAACAGGTCGGCGAGATTGCGGTCCACCGAATTCAGTCCAAGCGTGGTATTCGCAAGTACCGGAAAAAAGGCCACGATCCAGGCGCACACCAACACCGCCGCATGCTGCGGAAGATAGATCAAAAGCAGCGGCGCGACGGCGACAATCGGCGTCACCTGCAGGATGATCGCGTAGGGATAGAGCGAATATTCGACCAGGCGAGACTGGTTGAAGAGAACTGCGAGACCCACGCCGCCCGCGGCCGCGAGCAGAAAGCCTTCGAACGTCGTCGTGAGCGTGACTATGAGCGACTGCGACAGCAGCCCCCAATCGGAGATGAGCGTCTGCAAAATCAGGAGCGGGGCAGGCAGGACATAGGGCGGAATACCGCCAATCCGCACCGCCAGCTCCCAGATGATAAGTCCGGTCGCCAGCACGATGATGGGCAAGGCGATGCGCAAGGCCCGCTCCCGCCCGTCGTGGCGGTCACGGCGTTGAACACGTGGCGGCATCTTCACGGCGCACCCCCCGCCGCCGTCGCCTGCGCCAGCGCCTCCGATGTACGGCGACAGAACGCGACGTATTCGGCCGATGTGCGAAAGTTGCGGTCTCGCGGATAGGGCGCATCGACAGCAAGCTCGGCGCATACACGGCCGGGGCGCGGCGCCATGACCGCGATGCGGCTCGACAAATAGACCGACTCGAACACCGAGTGGGTGACGAAGATGATGGTGGTGCGCAACGCCTGCCACATCTGCAGCAGATCGTCGTTGAGCGAAAACCGCGTAATCTCGTCGAGTGCGGCGAACGGCTCGTCCATCAGCAAAAGTTGCGGTTCGGTGATCAGCGCTCGCGCGATCGAGACGCGCATGCGCATGCCGCCGGATAATTCCCGCGGGTAAGAGGCGCCAAACCTGCCCAGACCGACGCGATCGAGCGCCGCTTCGACGCGCTCCGCAGCGTTGTCTGCGTTCGCGCCCTTTAACTTGAGCGGCAGCCGCACATTGTCAAACACGGTGGCCCAGGGCATCAGCGTCGGCTCCTGGAAAACGAAGCCGGTCCTGCCGCTGCCACCCGCCGCGCCGGTCTGCGACCACTCGATAACGCCGTCGGTAGGCTCGCTTAAGCCCGCAATGATGCGCAGCGCGGTCGATTTCCCGCAGCCCGACGGGCCGAGCAGCGTGACGAATTCGCCCGGCCGGACTTCAAGATCGAGACCGGCGAGCGCACGCGTGCCGTTCGGAAAATCCTTGCCGACATCGCGTAGCGCGACAAGCGGCGCGGAATGCGAGACGGTCGGCGGCGGCATCGGCGACTTTACTGCTTCGGCCGCAGATCCAGCCCGACCTTCTTGTCGACGAATTGCAGGGTGTAGGATTTGCGATAATCGAGACCGGCTTTTACGACGCCGGCTCGCACCATCTTATCGAAAAAATCCTTCATGCGCGCATCGGTCATGGCGCCGATGCCGAGCGTGGCAGTGTCGCCGGAATCGACAATGCCGTATTCCTTCATCTTGGCGACGGAATAGGCGAGCAGTTCATCGGTCATCTCCGGGTTCTGCGATTTGATTAGCGCGTTGGCCCGCGCGTTGTTGCCGTAGAGATAATTGTACCAGCCGATGATAGAAGCATCGACAAAGCGCTGCACCATTTCAGATTTCTTCTCAACGAGATCGCGACGGGTTTCGATCAAGGTCGAATAGGCCGAAAACCCTTGGTCAGCGAGCAGGAAGATTCTGGGCTTGAACTTGCCCTCCTTCTCGATCGCGAACGGCTCCGAGGTCACGTAACCTTGCATCGCACTCGCCTTATCGACCAGAAAAGGCTGCGGATTGAATGTGTAGGGCTTTACTTTATCGTCCTTGAAACCGAAATCAGCTTTGAGCCATTGGTAATAGGTCGCCACTCCTTCGCTCGAAACAAACAGCGTCAAGTTTTTCAGATCCGCGAATTTATCGATGCCCCGGTCGGGGTGCGCCAGCAGGACCTGGGGGTCTTTCTGAAACATAGCGGCGACCTCGACCGTCGGCACGTCGCGCTCCACGGCGTCAAAACCTTGCAGGGTGTTGGCGCTCATGAAGAAGTCGATCTTGCCGACCACGAGCAGCATGCGGTTGTTGGCGTTCGGCCCGCCCGGGAGGATGGTCACGTCGAGGCCATATTTCCGGTAGGTGCCGTCGGCGAGCGCCTGGTAGAAGCCGCCGTGCTCGCCCTCCGCCACCCAGTTAGTGCCGAAGGTCACCCTGTCGAGCGTTTGGGCATCCGCACGCCCCATCAGTGCCGCGGCCCATAAGCCAAGAGATGCAAGAACGACCCAGGACCTCGTGGCGAAGCGCATCGGTTGCTCCTTTCAGCCGGCCCGGTGACAATACAGCATGATACCGAAAAATGGTCACCGGTTTTTGGATAAGATCATGCTCGCAAAACCAAAATGATCGGAAAACAAGAACACCGATGACCTTACCCAGACGCGACTGGACGGAAATGACCTGGCAAGAGATTGCCGGCGCAGACGGAGCGACGGCAAGCTGGATCGCCGTGCTGCCGCTTGCCGCGGTGGAGCAGCACGGGCCGCATCTACCGCTCGGTGTCGACAGCTTCATCGCCGAAGCCTACCTGGCTCGGGTTCGCAAAATCCTGCCCGATGAGCTTCCGGTTACGTTTCTTCCGGTGCAGCGCGTCGGCGTTTCCGTCGAGCATCTCGCCTATCCCGGCACGCTGACCCTGTCGGCGGCGACGGCTACTGCGGTTTGGACGGAACTCGGCGAGAGCCTGGCGCGTTGCGGGTTGCGCAAGGTCGTTCTCGTCACCAGCCATGGCGGCAATGTCGCCGCCATGGAATTGGTGGCGCGCGATTTGCGCGCAAGGCTTGGCATGCTCGCGATCACCGTCGGCTGGCATCGTTTCGGCTATCCGGATGGCACTTTCTCTGCCGAGGAGAGAAAGCACGGCATTCACGGCGGCGATATCGAAACTTCGCTGATGCTCGCCGCGGTACCGGAAACAGTGCACATGGACCAAGCACCCGACGCGACGCCTGCTACCGTGGCGATGGCGCGTGAATTCAAATGGCTCGGCGCTTATCGCCCCGCCGGTTTTGCCTGGATGACACAGGATATCAATGAGACCGGCGCGATCGGCGATGCGACGCTGGCAAGCGCGGCCAAGGGCGAAGCCGCATTTGCACACGGCGTGCAAGCCTTTTTGGAATTGCTGCGGGAAGTGGACCGCTTCGATCTCGCGCGGTTGCGTAACGGACCGCTGGCCTACTGAATGTCACGTCCATACAGCCATCACACAATTAGCGGATAACGGCGCTTCAATGGAGACAACGCTGATCTGCTCGAATTCATCAAATAGTGAGCCTCGGCTCAATCTCGAGCGCAGACAATTCCACCCCCCGGAGCAAACCACGAAGGATACGACAAATGAAGATTCAAGACGCCAAAGGAGCGCGGATCGCTCCACTCACAACGCCCACCGACCTGAAATCGAATGCCGTCCGCGACCTCGCTGGCGCGCTCAACATATTGCTTGCGGACATGTTCGGGTTGTACCTAAAAACGAAGAATTTCCATTGGCATATCTCGGGCCCACACTTCCGCGATTACCATCTGATGCTGGACGAGCAGGGCGATCAGATTTTCGCGACCACGGACGCCATCGCCGAGCGCGTGCGCAAGATCGGCGGTACGACCGTGCGGTCCATCGGTCACATCGGACGCCTGCAACGCATCCTGGACAACGACGCGGATTTCGTCACGCCGATGGACATGCTGGCCGAGCTGCGCGACGACAACAAACAGCTGGTGGCAAACCTGCGCGAGACGCACGACCTTTGCGACGAGCACCGCGATGTTGCCACCGCAAGTTTGATCGAGGTCTGGATCGATGAGGCCGAGCGGCGGACCTGGTTCCTGTTCGAGGCCACGCGCGGGCACGGGGAGTAAGACCGTTTCTGGATCGCCTCAAATCGACGATGTGGCAATCGATCTTCGCAACGCGAGCAACCGCAAAGAGGAAGGCGTGTTTAGCCTTCCAATTCGCGATCCGCGAGGGACATTCTTCTCACGCCTTAAGATTCAGCCCTGATTATGCCGGTGTGATGCGCGTCCGGACGGACCCCTTCCGCGCCTGATTCGTGAAAACACCTCACTGGGGAGTCTGCAGCATGCGCGTGATCAAAGCCTTCGTGGTCGTAGTCATTGTTCTCGGAAGCGCGGCCGGCACGCTGACGGCCAAGGATAAGCTGAGTGCTCAGGCGCCGTCGGTCGCGGTCGGCCCGCAGTACGGTGCGACCCACGTGTACGTTACGCCCGAGGATTTCGACCGCTTCGTCGCGAGCCTCGTTGCCACGTTCGGCGGAACCAAATTCCAGCCGGCGGTCCTTAAAATCACGCCTACCCCCAGTGAAACAATCTTCCAGGCCGTGCTCACGCCGGTCGGCACCTTCTCGGTACTCGGCTTCAAGACGCCGATCCCCTATCCGTTTGGCACCGAGCGGGCGGGCTACCTGGTGAACGACCTTGACGCTGCGATTCAGTCCGCCAAGGCCCACGGCGCAGACATCGTCGTGGCGCCATTTAACGATCCCATCGGTCGAGACGTCATCATCGTATGGCCGGGCGGCGTCCATATGCAGTTCTACGTCCACACAACTGCGCCGAATTATGCGAAACTTCAAACAGTTCCTGAAAACAGGGTCTACGTGTCCGTAGAGCGTGCCAACGAATTCATCCGCGACTTCGTGGCGTTCTCACGCGGCAAAGTCGTTTCCGATGACGGACATGCACCGGGCATCGAGATCGGCAGGCCAAACGATACCTATCGCCGCATCCGGAT
>JBAUGC010000496.1:0-3161 GCA_049679485.1 Xanthobacteraceae bacterium | reverse complement strand
AACAAGAACTTGCGCACCTTTGAGGGCAAGAAGAACAACCGCGGCGAGCTCGGCGCCCCGATCGAGGTCGAGTTTAAAAATGGCCTCTTCGTTCCCGTGAACATTCCGGGCGGCCTCGACAAGCTCGCCGCGGATGCAAAAATCAACGAGACCTTCACGGCGCTTCTCAAGCGCTTCAACGCCCAGGGAAGAAACGCCAGCGACACGAAGGGCACGAGCTACGCCCCGGCCTTGTTCGCCAAAGAGCCGGAGGGACAGGCGTTTCCCCCCAGGCAATTCGAGGCCGCCATGGCGCGTCTCTTCAAAGCTGACAAAATTCATCGGTTAAATAACGGCTGCAAATCGAGGCCGTCTTGGACGCTTGTGCCGACCGAAACTTTGGCGCTCGAAAGCAAATGAGCGCCGCTACGACCAGAACTTCGACCAGATATCAATTGCCTTCGACCCGGCTTCGACCACGTTCAACCAGACTACACACCGCACCCCCCTTATACCCCCCACCCTGGTCGAAGGGCTCAGGGCCGGTTGAAGACCAGCGCCCTTCGACCGGGGGTTCGCGGCTTAAACCGAGCGGGGGCAAGACACTCACCAGCACCTCAGATTTTTTGTGGCCGTCTGATGCCGGCACGGACGGGCACCTCACCTGAACGTCAGGTCCGGACAACCGTTCCCAAACAATCAATCAGACTGCCGCAGGTTCGGTTTACTCTGGTAAACATAAGTAATAACAAGCTGGTAGTTTGCCGTTCATGAAAAAGCGTGTTATGTGTTTCGGCCACCGGTAAGCTTCCGGTAAGCGGCAGGGGCCGGAATGGATCAGATTGCGCTCAGTTCACGCGCTGATAGCGCGCAGTCGGCATCTGACGCGCTTTGTGACGGGCTACCGAGCAAACGGCGGTCTCGTCGCACCAATAACGTGCTCGCCGGCATCGACGTCAACACCGCGATCGGCCGGCGCGTCGCGGATCTCGTACGCGGCTACCTCGCTGCTCTCGGCAATCCGCAGGACGTTGGGCGCCAGGCCGCGGTGATCGCTGCCGCCGAACTCCTGGTCCTCGCCGAAGAAACCCGTGCGGCAGCCTTGCGCGACCCGCTGGCGGCCGATCTCGACAATCTCGTGCGTGTGCAGAGCGTCGCCGATCGGGCGCTGCGCAGGCTCGGCATCAAGCCTGGCGCACCGCCGAAGCCGCCGAGCCTGAAGGAATACATCGCCAGCCTGCAGGCCGCTCCTGCGACGACGGGAAGGGGTGGCTGATGGACATTGTCGCGGCGATGGACGATCCAAAGCTGTTCGGCCCCTGGTTCGAGGGCTCGAGTTGGAACGGCTGGCGGGCGGTTCTCAAAGCCGCCTTCGCGCTGCGAATGACTGACGAAGAGGTCGCTTTCTTCAAGTCCGTCGCAGGCGGGCGTGAGCCGCCAAAGAAGCGTGTGAAGGAAGCTTGGTTCGTCGTCGGCCGGCGCGGCGGCAAGGATTCGGTCGCCAGTGTGATAACGGCGTACGCCGCGGCGCTCTTCGACCAGGGCACGGTAAAACTGCGACCAGGCGAACGCGCCGTCTGCATGTGTCTCGCCGCCGACAAAGACCAATCGCGCATCGTGCTTGGCTACACGCGGAGCTACTTCTCGGACGTGCCACTCATGGCCGGGATGGTGACACGCGAAACGGTGAACGGTTTCGAGCTATCGAGCGGCGTGGACATCACCATCGCGACCAATAACTTCCGTTCCGTCCGCGGTCGGACAGTCCTCTGCGCTGTGTTGGACGAATGCGCGTTCTATAGGGACGAAAATTCTGCCTCGCCTGACGTGGAGACGTATCGCGCCATCATGCCCGGCATGACAACGCTGCCGAATGCGCTGCTCATCGGCATCTCGACGCCGTATCGTAAGGCAGGCCTGCTTTACAACAAATGGCGCGAGAACTTCGGAAAGGACAGCGACGACGTCTTGATCATACAGGCGTCGACCGCGACCATGAACCCGGCGATCGATAAGACGATTATCGCTGCGGCGTACGAAGATGACCCGGCCGCTGCCGGCGCCGAATTTGGGGCGCAGTTTCGAAGTGACATCGAGAGTTTCTTGCCGCTCGAAACTGTCGAAGCTTGCGTTGAACGCGGCGTAACCGTTCGTCCGCCGAAGGCAGGGATCGACTATTTCGGGGCGGCGGATAGTGCCTCGGGAACAGGCAAAGACTCCTTTGCGATCGGCGTCGCGCATCGTGAGGGCGACGAAATCGTCCTGGATGTTGCCCACGAGATTCGGCCGCCGTTCAATCCACAGAGTGCAATCGCGGAAGCGGCGGAACTGTTCAAGCAATACGGCATCGGCCGCGTGACTGGCGACAAGTATGCGGCCGGCTTCGTCGTCGAGGGTTTCGGCAGAAACGGAATTACATACCAATATTCCCCGCGCGATCGCTCGCAGATCTACCTCGAAGCGTTGCCGAGCTTGACTTGCGGCCGCGCTAGGCTGCTCGACAACAAGAAGATGGTCGCACAATTTGCGCAGCTCGAGCGCCGCACATCGTCATCCGGCAAAGACCGTGTCGACCATCCTGACAACCAACACGACGATCTTGCAAATGCCGTCGCGTGCGCCCTCGTTGAGGCAGCGCCGAAGCCATACGAAGTTCCTCTCGCGTTGCCGATTTTCGTCTCGATCGCAAGTCCAGAAGCGCGCGACCCGACGTTGGCGCCTGGGCCCGAATATGGGAGGTCGTGGCCATGACAGTGGAGAACGAAAACATGCCGACCGCAATCGAAACAGCCAAGGCCGTCCGCGCCGAACTCCAAGCCAAGCTCGACCAGACGCGTGCCGAGCTCGCCGACATCGACAAGCAGCGTGCAGAACATGCCTATGGCGCTCACACCGGCAACGACGTCGCGAAGAAGACGTTGGAAAAGTTGAACCGCAAGCGGTTCGACACGCTCGCTGACATCGAAGGCTTGGAAACGGCCATTCAAGTCGCCGGCGAGCGCGTCAAGGCTGCGGAACGTGATGCGAAATTGGCAGAGCTAGCAGCGCACGCCGAGCGCGCCATGCAAATTGGCGCCGGCCTCGTCGAGCGCGGGCGCAAACTCGATCAAGCACTCGCCATCATTGCCGAAGAATCTCGTGCGTTCGAGGCGGACTTACGTGAATTGAACAATCGATTGGGC
>JBAUGC010000495.1:0-4134 GCA_049679485.1 Xanthobacteraceae bacterium | reverse complement strand
GCCGCGACCGCGATCGGGCGGCTGCCGAACACTCGCGTCGTCGAAGTACGCGAGCGCTGCGCGACCGCGGCGAACGGCGCGCCGGACTGCGCCGCCACGGCGACGAATGCCTGCCGCAGCAAAGGTTTCAACGGTGGCCAACCGCTTGACTCGCGCACGGACGAGGTGTGTCCGCAGGCGACGTTGCGCTCCATTAAGCCTCCGGTTAGACGCGATTGCCCGCTCGAAACCGTCGTTCTCCGCGTCGTCTGTCAGTGATCTGTCAGTAGTCCTCAGCAAAAACAGGGAGAGTGTTTTCGGCCATGATGTCAGAAGCGGATCGTAACAAGGCCGCCGATATCCTCATCGCCGCCGAGAAGGCGCGCAAACAGGCGGTGCAGCTGTCCAAGACCTGGCCGGATATCACCATGGAGGACGCCTACGCGATCTCGACCGAAGTAGCCAACCGCAAGATCGCGGCCGGCGCCAGACTGATCGGCCACAAGGTCGGGCTGACGTCGAAGGCGATGCAGCGCTCCTCGCAGATTGACGAGCCGGATTACGGCCACCTGCTCGATTACATGATGGTCGCCGACGGCGCCCGCGTCGCGCATGAGAATTATTGCCTGCCGCGGGTCGAGATCGAGCTCGCCTTCATCCTCGGCAAACCGCTGCGCGGACCCGGCGTGGGACTTCCGGAAGTGCTGCGCGCCACCGAATACGTCGTGCCGGCGATCGAGATAGTGGATGCGCGGCTGCAGGACCCGCGCAAGATTTTCGACACCGTGTCCGACAATGGCGCCGCCGCCGGCATCGTGATCGGCGGCCGGCCGGTCGGCCCGCTCGATATCGATCTGCGCTGGGTCGGCGGCATCATGTA
Source organism: Xanthobacteraceae bacterium (assembly GCA_049679485.1). Classification (GTDB taxonomy): domain Bacteria; phylum Pseudomonadota; class Alphaproteobacteria; order Rhizobiales; family Xanthobacteraceae; genus BOG-931. Next base: position 3,275 of record JBAUGC010000495.1, on the reverse strand, counting down.
CCGCAATTCCGAAATTGAGGAGACCGGCGTCGCCGCCGGCGTGCTCGGCCATCCCGCACTCGGCGTCGCCTGGCTCGCCAACAAGCTCGGCCAGCACGGCGTGACCCTCGAAGTCGGCCACCTCGTCCTCGCCGGTTCGTTCACGCGCGTGGTGCACGCAAAAAAAGGCGACACCCTGCACGCCGATTTCGGCGCGCTCGGTGGCATTGCAGTGCAGTTTATTTGATCTCCTTGGCATTTCCGGACACCACGACAATGGCAAGCGGCGCGCTCGGCACCGGATGACAAAACGGTGTATTGTACCGCCCTGGCTTTGGAGGAATCATGTTCGCGGGCGACGTGCGCCCGAGGGCGCGGTGATCGTGCTGTCCTCTGTTCTCAAGCGTTGGATTTCGATCGCTGCGGCAATTTTTTTGCCGGCGACACTGCTTCACGCCGCGCTGCCGACCGAGACCGATATTCCAAACCGCCCCTGGTTGAATGGCCAACTCCTGATCGCCTCACCGCAACTGCGTCAGGCTGCATTCCATCATTCTGTTATTCTTCTGGTGCGGCACAGCCGCGACGGAGCTTTTGGCATCATTGTCAATCGGCCCGCCGGCAAACGCTCCATGGCCCGCATGCTGAAAGGGTTCGGCCTCGAGGCGACCGGCGTCACCGGTAGTGTGCCGGTGTTCTTCGGCGGTCCGGTCGAGCAGAACGTTGCTCTCGTGATCCACAGCATCGACTACCGCCGGCCCGACACTCTGGATATTGACGGCCGCGTCGGGCTCAGCGACGCAGCCGATGTGCTGCACGACATTGAGATCGGCAAGGGGCCGAACAAAAGTCTCATCGCCTTCGGCTATGTCGGCTGGGACGCCTCGCAGCTCGAGGACGAGCTCGGGCATGGCGCCTGGGTGACGGTTCCGGAGGATCCGGCACTGCTGTTCGACGACGATCGTTCGAAAGTCTGGGCGGACGCGCTGGTGCGGTACAAGACCGTGCGGTGAGATAATGGATTACCGCGTCGAGGGCATGCCCTCTCCCCTTGCGGGAGAGGGCAGCGCAGAGCTTCAGCAATTCAGTTGGGTGAGGGGGTGCGGCCCGAGCCCCTCACCCATCCTTGTTGTTGAAGCGCCGAGGAGCCCTCTCCCGCGCGGGGAGAGGGCAAAACCTATGGCCGCTGAAAGACGAACCCACCGCGCGTTGACATACCCCACCATCGGTCTACATTAAATGTGTTCCGAGGGGAGCTCCCAGGAGGGAGCTGAGAGACCGCCGCCCCCACCGCCTTCCCCTCCGCGGGAATGACCAAGTGGGACGCGACCGCGAAAAACCCTTTGAACCTGATCCGGGTCATGCCGGCGAAGGGACAGGAATGACTTCCACGCCCCAGCCCCCGCCCCAGCACGCCCCGAAACCAATCCGCGATCGCGCAACCGCGTCGCGGCGAGCGCCGCGGTGACGCGGCAAAGGATCACGTCATGCAACCCGTCGTCTTCATCGCCCGGCTGGTCGGCCCGCTGTTTGTCGTGCTGGGCATCGGCTGCCTGGTGAACCAGACGGTCTATGCCGACATGATCGGGCAAGCAGTGCTGGTCCCGGTCGTGATTTATCTTTCCGGCCTGATGGCCTTTCTCGCCGGCGTCGCCATGCTCAACGGCTATCACGCCTGGACCGCGGACTGGCGGCTCATCATCACCATTCTCGGCTGGCTCCTGGTGATCGCCGGCATCATCCGCATCGTGCTGCCGTGGGCTGCGGCCGTCGCCGCCATCGCGCTCTACTCGGGCGGGTATGCGATGGCGATCGTCGGCATCATCGTTCTCGTCATCGGCGGCTTTCTCAGCTTCAAGGGCTACCGGACCGCGAGCAAATAGCCGGCAACAACACTGCGTGCGTGATCGAAGTCATGCGGAAACGGAAAATCTAGGAGTCCCCCCGATGAACAAGCATATCGCCGAAACCGATCTCGCCACGCCGAAGGTCACCACCGGACCGATCGCCGGCTCGCGCAAGGTTTACGCGACGCCCGACGCGGCGCCGGACCTGAAAGTGCCGCTGCGCGAGATCGTGCTCGATGCCTCCTCCGGCGAGCCGCCGTTTCCGGTCTACGACCCGTCCGGGCCCTACACCGATCCCGACGTGACGCTCGATGTTGAGAAGGGCCTGCCGCGCGCGCGCATCGAGTGGGTCGAGGAACGCGGCGGTGTCGAAGAATACCAGGGCCGCCCGATCAAGCCGGTGGATAACGGCAACGTTACCGGCAAGCATCTTGCGCGGAATTTTCCGAATACGCCAAAGCCGCTGCGCGGCATTTCCATTTCTCACCCTCCCCTGCAGGGGGAGAGTCGGCGCGAAGCGACGGGATGGGGTGCTGCTGAGCCGCCGAACACCCCCACCCGGCCGGCTGCGCCGGCCGACCTCCCCCCTCCAGGGGAAGGTGAAAAACACCGCCCCATCACCCAGCTCGAATGGGCGCGCGCCGGCGTGATCACCAAGGAAATGATTTACATCGCCGAACGCGAAAATCTCGGCCGCAAGAACATGCTGGAGACCGCGCAAGCCGCGCACGACGACGGCGAGAGCTTCGGCGCTTCGGTGCCGCTGTTCGTCACGCCGGAATTCGTGCGCAGCGAAGTCGCCCGCGGCCGCGCCATCATCCCCTCAAACATCAATCACGGCGAACTCGAGCCGATGATCATCGGGAGAAACTTTCTCACCAAAATAAATGCCAATATCGGCAACTCCGCCGTCACCTCGTCGGTAGAAGAGGAAGTGGAGAAGATGGTGTGGGCGATCCGCTGGGGCGCCGACACGGTGATGGACCTCTCCACCGGAAGGAACATCCACAACACCCGCGAATGGATACTGCGCAACGCGCCAGTACCTATTGGAACAGTGCCGATCTACCAGGCGCTGGAGAAGGTCAACGGCGACCCGGTCAAGCTCGACTGGGAGTGCTACAAGGACACGCTGATCGAGCAGTGCGAGCAGGGCGTCGATTATTTCACCATCCACGCCGGCGTGCGGCTCGCCTACATCCACCTCACAGCCAATAGAGTCACCGGCATTGTCTCGCGCGGCGGCTCGATCATGGCCAAGTGGTGTCTGGCGCATCACAAGGAGAGCTTCCTCTACGAGCGCTTCGACGAGATTTCCGACCTGATGCGCAAATACGACGTGTCGTTTTCATTGGGCGACGGCCTGCGCCCCGGCTCGATCCGCGACGCCAACGACCGCGCCCAATTCGCCGAGCTGGAGACGCTGGGCGAACTCACCAAGGTCGCCTG
>JBAUGC010000494.1:0-5487 GCA_049679485.1 Xanthobacteraceae bacterium | reverse complement strand
TATCTGCTGACCGCCCCGATCGATGATCACGCGCCACAGCCGGCCGCCGGCGCGCACGGCACGATCAAGATCGGCGGTTTTCTCAATCTTTTGATTGTTAACCGAGAGCACAATATCGCCGCGCTGCAGGCCGAGCGATTGCGCCGTTGAACCTTCAGATACGCCAAGGATCACGACGCCGCGGCTTTGCAGATCGAGGCGCAGCTCGTCGGCCAGCGCCGGCGAAAGATTGGCGACCGTGGCGCCGAGAAACGGCGAGCGCGAGTGGATTTCGATCTCTTCGCGCGGCAACTCGGGGGCGGTCTGCAGGCTGATCTGGACAGCAAGCTCCCTTCCTTGGCGGAGGAAACCGATCTGCGCCGTGCCGCCGAGCGGCTTGGTGGCGAACCGATAATCGAAGGCGTTGGGATCCTCGACGATGGTGCCGTCGATGCTGACGATAAGGTCGCCGGTTTTGAGGCCGGCGCGCGCCGCCGGACCGTCGCCGGCGAGGCTTGCGACCAGCGCTCCGCTCGGCCGTTTCAAGCCGAGACTTTCAGCGATCTCGGGCGTGACTTCCTGCAGCTTGGCGCCGAGCCACGGACGCTTGACCGCGGCGCTGCCGCCCTTCGCCGAGGCGACCACCACGCGCACCATATTCGCGGGGATGGCGAAGCCGATGCCCTGCGATCCGCCCGAGCGCGAATAGATCGCCGTGTTGATGCCGACGAGCCTGCCGTTGAGATCGACCAGCGCGCCGCCGGAATTGCCGGGATTGATCGCAGCATCGGTCTGGATGAAGAACCGGTAGTCGCTGATGCCGACTTGCGTGCGCGCCAGGGCCGAGACGATGCCGTGGGTCACGGTTTGTCCGACGCCGAATGGATCGCCGATCGCGAGCACGACGTCGCCAACCTGCAACTCATCGGAGTTGCCAAAGTCGAGCACGGGAAAGCGCTCCTTCGAGTCCTTGAGCCGCAGGACGGTGAGGTCGCTGTGTTCGTCCTTCAGCACGATCTCGGCGTCGAATTCGCGCTTGTCGGAAAGCGCCACCCTCACCTCGCTCGCCCCTTCGATGACGTGGTAGTTGGTGACGACGAGCCCGCTGCCGTCGACGATCACGCCGGAGCCCAGCGATCGCAACACCTGCTCGCGCGGCACCGCGCCGAAGAACTGCCGAAACAGTGGATCGTTCATGAATGGGTTGCGGTTCTCCACGACCCGTGCCGCATAGACGTTCACCACCGCGGGCGCCACGCGCTTGACCACGGGCGCAAACGAAAGTTGCAGCTCTGCCGGCGACGACGGCACGCGGCGGTCCTGCGCATTCGCGCCCGCAAGCGGCGCCGAAAGCGCAACGACGGCAGCCACTATTGTGGTGCTTACAACCCGCAGCCGCGGCATGGAACGCTCCAAATCAATGCCGCCAGATATAAGCGCGAGGGCAGGCCTTTAGAAGACGGCGCCGTCTCGCGTCAGCGAGCGCCAAGCCTTAAGCGGCGGCGGGAGCGGACTCCCCGGCGCGCACCTGAACCGGCCCGGAGTCCTTGCCCTTGGCCTCGACGTCGCGGTCGACAAACTCGATCACCGCCACGGGAGCCGAATCGCCGCAACGAAAGCCGGCCTTGAGCACCCTGGTGTAACCGCCATGCCGCTCCTTGTAGCGCGGCCCGATCACCTCGAAGAGCTTCTTGACCATGGCGAGATCGCGCATCTGCGCGATCGCCTGGCGGCGGGCGTGCAGGTCGCCGCGCTTGCCGAGCGTGACGAGCTTCTCCACCACCGGGCGCAAGTCCTTCGCCTTCGGCAGCGTGGTCGTGATCTGCTCATGCTTGATGAGCGAAGCCGCGAGGTTCGCCAGCATCGAACGGCGATGATCCGATCGCCGGTTGAACTTGCGATGAGCTTTGCCGTGATTCACTTACGTCTCCTTCGGAGACAGGGATCAGAAAACACGCGTCAGGGATCAGACCCCTGATACCTGATTACTGATACCCGATCCCTGGTCAGTAATGATCCTCGAAGCGCTTGGCCAGTTCCTCGATATTTTCCGGCGGCCAGCCGGGGACTTCCATGCCCAGATGCAGGCCCATCTGCACCAGCACTTCCTTGATCTCGTTGAGCGACTTTCGCCCGAAATTCGGCGTGCGCAGCATCTCGGCCTCGGTCTTCTGCACCAGATCGCCGATATAGACGATGTTGTCGTTCTTCAGACAATTGGCCGAACGTACCGACAGTTCGAGCTCGTCGACCTTCTTGAGGAAGGCCGGGTTGAAGGCGAGGTCGGGAATGGCCTCCTGCGCGGTCTCGCGCTTGGGCTCCTCGAAGTTCACGAACACGTTGAGCTGATCCTGCAGGATGCGCGCCGCGTATGCGAGCGAATCCTCAGGGCTCACCGCGCCGTTGGTCTCGATCGAGAGCGTGAGCTTGTCGTAATCGAGGATTTGCCCTTCGCGAGTGTTCTCGACCTTGTAGGAGACTTTGCGCACCGGCGAATAAAGGCTGTCGACCGGAATCAGACCGATCGGCGCATCCTCGGGGCGGTTGCGTTCCGCCGGGATATAGCCCTTGCCGGTATTGACCGTGAACTCCATGCGGATCTCGGCGCCTTCGTCCAGCGTGCACAGGACGAGGTCGGGATTTAGGACGACGATGTCGCCGACCGTCTGAATGTCGCTCGCAGTCACGGTACCGGGACCCTGCTTCTTCACCACCATGCGCTTGGGCCCGTCGCCCTGCATCTTGATGGCGATGTCCTTAATGTTGAGCACGATGTCGGTGACGTCTTCGCGCACGCCGGCAATCGAGGAGAATTCATGCAGTACGCCGTCAATGTGCACCGACTGCACAGCGGCGCCCTGCAGCGACGACAACAGAATACGCCGCAGCGCATTGCCGAGCGTCACGCCGAAGCCGCGCTCAAGCGGTTCGGCGACCACTGTGGCCACGCGCCGCACATCGCCACCGGCGCTGACCTGCAGCTTGCCCGGCCTGATCAATTCCTGCCAATTCTTCTGGATCGTCACGTTATCACCCATCGCGTTGCGCGGCGCGAGACTGTCGCGCGCCCCACTCCGCTCCGTGGGGCCAAAATCGGTGCCATGTTCGAGCGGCGGCAAGTGTTCAATTTCCATTGCTTGTCCTATACGCGCCGCCGCTTGCGCGGACGGCATCCATTGTGAGGGATCGGCGTTACGTCGCGAATCGAGGTGATGGTGAAGCCGGCCGCCTGCAGCGAGCGCAGTGCCGACTCGCGGCCGGAACCGGGGCCGGCCACTTCGACCTCGAGCGTGCGCATGCCGTGCTCTTGCGCCTTCTTGGCGGCGTCCTCGGCGGCAACCTGCGCCGCGTACGGTGTCGACTTGCGCGACCCCTTGAAACCCATCGTGCCCGCCGACGACCAGGCGATGGTATTGCCTTGCACGTCGGTAATGGTGATCATGGTGTTGTTGAACGTGGCGCTTACATGCGCGACGCCCGAGGCGATGTTTTTGCGCTCGCGTCGACGGACGCGCGTGGCTTCCTTACCCATCCTGAACCCTTTCGGATCGGAACCGGCCGCACCGGTGCCGTCTGACCCCCTCCCTTCCCTCCCCGTTTGCGGGGGAGGGAAGGGAGGGGGAATGCGCTATTTCTTCTTGCCGGCTATCGGCTTGGCCGGACCCTTGCGGGTGCGGGCATTGGTGTGGGTGCGTTGTCCGCGAACCGGCAAGCCGCGGCGATGACGCAACCCGCGGTAGCAGCCAAGATCCATCAATCGCTTGATGTTCATGGCGACTTCGCGCCGCAGATCACCCTCGACCATATAGTCGCGGTCGATCACTTCGCGCAGCTGAAGCACTTCCTGATCGGTCAGCTGGGATACCCGGCGCGCATCGGGTATCGACACTTTATGCACGATTTCGTTGGCCTTTGCAGGCCCGATGCCGTGGATATACTGCAGCGCGACCACGACGCGCTTGTTGGTCGGAATATTGACGCCAGCGATACGGGCCACGTCAGTTGCTCCTTATACGGGACAGCCCAGGATGCCTCGGGGCCGCCCGGCCACTACCTATCGATTCGAATGTCACTAGAGAAGGCCACAAACGTAAAAAGGCAACGACTGCCCGCCGCCGCGGCTCGGCATCGCTGTTCGATCTCCGACTGGATATTTGAGGCTTATTAATGGATGCATCGCCCTTTCGTCAACCCAGCTAGCGATTTCGTGTACAACTTCATTTACGCCGCCCGTGAGCGGGCTTTCTCGCCGACCTAGGCCTCGATCTCGCCTTCGAGGCGATTTTGGGCTTGGTCTTCGTTCTGGTCTTGGGCTTAGCTTTTGCGCTCGCCCGTTTGTGAACCGAGCCGGCTGCCTTTCGCCGCGTGGCCGATCTCCGCGTCTTGGATTTTTTTCCTATGTGGCGCCGATCCGACGGCCGCGGCTGCGGCGTTGCTCCTTTGTCCGGCGCCGCGCGACGGGGTGCTTCAGGCTCCGGGCTCAACACGTTCTCGATCTGCGCCGCAACCTCCTGGATTGGCGCCATCCCGTCCACGGAGCGCAAAATCCCGTGCTGCCGATAATACGCAATCAGCGGCGCGGTCTGCTCGCGGTAGGCCACGAGCCGCCGATGCAATACTTCCGGGCTGTCGTCCGCGCGCGATGGCTCGCCGCGCGCCTTCATCTCGGCAATGCGGCTTTCGATGCGCCGAATGAGAGCCGCCTCGTCGACCCGCAGCTCGATCACCGCCTCAAGCGCGATACCATGTTTGGCAAGCATGCGATCGAGCGCCTCCGCCTGGGCCACGGTCCGCGGAAAACCGTCGAGAATGAAGCCCTTGCGAGCGTCCGGTTGCTCGATGCGCTGTTCGACGATGGCGACCACGACATCATCTGGGCACAACGCCCCACGCGCCATGATCTCGTCAACCTGGCGACCGATGGGAGTACCGGCCTTGACGGCGGCCCGAAGCATGTCTCCGGTGGAGAGCTGGACAAGTCCGTATTTTGCGACGAGGTGCTGGGCCTGCGTTCCCTTGCCCGCCCCCGGCGGGCCCAGCAGTATTAATCTCATCTCCGCCGCCCCCTCAGTTTCGATCGCTTGATCAATCCTTCGTATTGATGCGCCAGCAGATAGCCTTGCACCTGCGCGACCGTGTCCATGGTCACGCTGACCACGATCAGCAGCGAGGTGCCGCCGAAATAAAACGGCACAGCCGCATATGAGATCAGCATCTCGGGGAACAGGCACACGACCGCGAGATAGGCCGCTCCGATAACCGTAATCCGCGACAAAACATAATCGATATATTCGGCGGTGCGCTCGCCGGGACGGATGCCGGGGATAAACCCGCCATGCTTCTTCAGATTATCGGCGGTCTCCGTCGGATTAAACACAATCGCCGTATAGAAGAAGGCGAAAAAGACGATGAGTGCGACATAGAGCGCCAAGAACAATGGCCGGCCATGCGCAAGCTGGGTGGTGATGAGCGTGAGCCAGCCCGGCCCCTGCCCGGCCGTGAAATTGG
>JBAUGC010000493.1:0-5435 GCA_049679485.1 Xanthobacteraceae bacterium | reverse complement strand
AGGCGAAGGCGCTGGCTGCGGCGCTTCTCGAAGATTCCGGCGTCGCGTTAATTGGCGGGCCGGATTTCGGCGTGCTCGGCGAAGGCTATATGCGGATATCGTACGCCAACTCGACCGAAAACATTTTGCGGGCGCTCGATCGCATCGGTGAATTTCTAAAGACGCGCAAAGTTGCCTGAGCTCAGCCACGCTGGGTCAGGCGAAAGCCGACGACGACGATCACCAGTCCGACCAGCTGCGAAACGCTCGGCACGATACCGAGCGCAATGAACCCGATCAGCAGCACAAAAGGCGAAACCAGCGAGGGAAAAAGGGCCGCGCGCGAGACGCCAAGCAACACGACAGCGCGGGTGAAAAGATACGTGGCGCCCGTTCCGCTGAGCGTCCCCTGCACGACGGCCTGGAGCAGATTTTCCCAAAAGCCGGCGGCGATCATGTTGTCGAAGCTAAACAGCAGGAACGGCAGGCCGACGAGCGACAGGACGCTGGTGATGGCTACCGCCTGCATCGCCGCGATCCGCCACCGTCGCACCAGCATGCCGAAGGTGGCGAAGAAACATCCGGCGGCAACAAACAGGAGATCGCCGCCGACGCCGTGGGCGCCTATGGTCCGAAACGCTTCGGCGCCGATCACCACGAGGCCGAGAACAATGACGAGGGCGCCGACCACGCGCCTTGCCGGCAACGGCTCTTTCAACACCACGCGCGCCAGCGTCATGCCGCCCAGCGCCGCGCAGGATGGCTGGATGATGCCACCGTGGCCGAGCGGAACAAACAAATAACCAAGATAGCTCAGCAGCGCGAGCGGCAAACCGCCAAAAACCGCGAGCGCGAATCCGCGGCTCCATCCCAAGCCGCCAAGGTCGCGCAGGCCGCTGCGGGCGAGGAAAGGAAGCAGTACCAATCCCGACCAAACGTAGCGATGCAGCGCAAGGACCAAAGGTGAGACACCGACGTCGATACCGTGACGGGCGGCGACGAAGCCAAGCGCCCAGCACAACGCCGCGCCGGCGCCGCAGGCCACACCCAGCGCCTTGGAATGTTTGACCGGCGGAGAAGCAAGTTCCATTCAGAAGCGGCACCGACGAGGATCGGCGGGCGCGGTGCAGCATTCGATCCTGTTGCGCCAAAAGCCGTTCGTCATCGGCGACCCGCAGTCATGAGGAGTCAAACATAATCCGTTGTTGCGAGCCGTGACAGTGTGTGAATTGTCAGGGCTGGCTTCGTCGAACGCGAAGCTCATTCCAGCTCGTACGCGTCAGCGTCCTTGAGAAGCTCAAGCCCGCCGGTGGCCACCACGCGGCCGGCGTCGAGCAGCACTACTTTGGTCGCGATCCGCTGGAGTTCCGCCGCGGTGTGGCTGACATATACCATCGGCACGCCGGAATCGTCGCGAAGCCGAACAAGGTAGGGAAGAATTTCGCGCTTGTGCCCGGCATCGAGCGAGGCCAGTGGCTCGTCGAACAAGAGCAGCCGCGGGCGCATTAGCAGAGCGCGACCGACGGCGACGCGCTGGCGCTCGCCGCCGGACAACAGGCGCGGCCGGCGATCGAGCAAGCCGCTGATATCGAGCAAAGTCATGATGCGGTGAAACTGGTCTGCGTCCTGCGGGTGGCCGCTCATCCGCCGCCCGTAGTCGAGGTTTTGACGCACGCTCAGATGCGGAAACAGCCGGCCCTCCTGAAACACATAGCCGATGCCGCGCCGATGCGGCGGCACGTTAATTCCGGTGGCGGCATCGAAAAGCAACGTACCGTCAAAGCTGATCGAGCCGCGATCGGGTGTAAGCAGGCCGGCGATCATGTTGACGATCGTCGTCTTTCCCGCACCCGATGGACCGAATATCGCGGTGACGCCGGCCTCGGCCTCGAAGCGCGCGGCGATTGTGAAACTGCCGAGCCGCTTCTCGACGTCCACGGCCAGCACGATCATTCCCCCTGGAAGCGCATGCCGGCGCGGCGAGCGAACCATTCCGAAGCGATCAGCGCGGCGAGCGCGATAACAATCGCGATCAGCACCAGGCGTCCCGCCGCCGCGTCGCCGTCGGGGATTTGCAGTAAGGTGTAAATCGCCGCGGAAATCGTCTGGGTTTCGCCCGGGATGTTAGAGACGAAGGTGATGGTGGCGCCGAATTCTCCCAAAGCCCTGGCGAAGCACAGGACCACGCCGGCGATCACGCCCGGCAGAGCCAGCGGCAACGTCACCGTGAGGAACACAAGCGCGCGATTGGCCCCGAGCGTTGCGGCGGCGTCCTCAAGCCGGCGGTCGATCGTCTCGATCGCGAGCCTGATCGGGCGCACCATCAGTGGAAAGCCCATAACGCCGCAGGACAGCGCTGCACCGGTCCAGCGGAATGAAAAGACGATGCCGAAGTAGTCGGCAAGGAATGCCCCAATGGGTCCTCGGCGGCCGAACGATATCAGCAACAAATAACCGGTGACGACCGGCGGCAGCACGAGCGGCAAGTAAACGAGGCCGTCGAGCAACGTCTTGCCCCAGAACTCTTTCCGCGCCAGCAGCCATCCGATCGCGATGCCGAACGGGAGCGCGCAAGCGGTGGCGACAATCGCGATACGCAGCGACAACTCGATCGCGGTCCATTCGGCGGGAGAGAGGCCAAGCACCCGACTATCCGGCAACCACGGGCCAGTATCTTATCACGATGCCGGCTTTACCAAAAAACTGAAGCCATAGCGTTCGAAAATCGATTTCGCTGCTTGCGTACGCAGGAACGCCAGGTATGTCGCGGCCTCTGGCTTTGCAGTCGCCGTCATCGCCACCGGATAAATGATGGGGGGATGAGAGTCTTCGGGAAACACGCCGACGATTTTCACCCCATGCTCGATCTTGGCGTCAGTCTCGTACACGATACCAAGCGGTGCTTCGCCGCGCGCGACGAGGACCAGTGCGGCGCGCACATTTTCGGCCATCGCCAATTTCGGCTCGACTGCTGTCCAGGCGCCGAGCTTCTCCAGAGCCGCCTTCGCATAAAGACCGGCGGGCACCGCGCGGACATCGCCGACCGCAATCCGCCCGCTGCCGGCAAGTGCAGCGAGATTGAAGCCCGGGCCAATTGTCACGTTGTCGATTTTGGAATCTTTCGGCGCGATCAGGACAAGCCGATTGCCAAGCAGATTGAAACGCGTCTCGTCCTTTATCAGCTTCTTCCTGGCGCCGTAGTCCATCCAATCGACGTCGGCGGACAGAAATACATCGGCTGGCGCGCCTTGCTCGATCTGTTTCATCAACGCCGAACTGGCGGCATAGCTGGCGACGACCTTGATGGCGTCTTTCTTGGTAAACGCCGTATCGACCTCGTCGAGCGCGTTCTTCATCGAGGCGGCGGCGAACACGACGATTGATTTTTCCTGCGGCAGCGCAGGCAGCGACATGGCAGCTGTGACAATTGCGGCAGCAAACGTCGCCAGTATGTACCTTCGTATCAGCACGGCGGTTCTCCGGTGCGTTCGGTCTTGCGCCGGTCATTACTGACCGCGCCAACTCGAAATCGATACGACCGCCTTAGGGGAACCGCCGTTCCAGGCTCGCGCGGCACGCGCCCAGCGCACCGCTCGTCGCACCGGCAGAATAGGCTCTGGCTGACGCGCGGACAAGCTGCGGCGGCGCCGCAAAAAGCAGCGCGCATCGTGCTATGATTGAGGAGGATTCGAGGAGGGGCTGATGCAAGAGCTGTGGATCGGCATTTTAGGCACAGTCGGTACGATATTATCGACGGTTTCGCTGATGCCTCAGGTCGCGCGGACCTGGCGGACGCGTTCGGCAAACGACATTTCCGCTGCCTGGCTGATAGCGGCGATGGCATCAATGATGGTCTGGGTCGGCTATGGCAGCTTGATCAACGCGCCGGCGCTGGTGCTGGTCAACATTCTGTGTTTCTTCCAGTGCGCCTATATCCTTTTTGTCAAGCTGCATAGCGAGCGCGCGTCGATGGCCAAGCGTTCCTGATGTCGCCGCAATCGCTTGGAGTGCGATATGGCCGAAGCAAAGCCGATCGACGGCGAATACGATTACATCATTGTCGGCGCGGGGTCGGCGGGCTGCCTGCTGGCTAATCGGTTGTCGGCCGATCCGGCAAGTCGCGTGCTCGTGCTCGAAGCGGGCGGTCGCGATAACTGGATCTGGTTTCACATCCCCGTCGGCTATTTGTTTGCCATCGGCAATCCGCGTTCGGACTGGTGCTTCAAGACCGAGCCGGAAGAAGGTCTCAATGGCCGCAGCCTCAGCTATCCGCGCGGCAAGGTCATCGGCGGTTCGTCCGCAATCAACGCCATGGTCTATATGCGCGGGCAGGCGGCCGACTATGATCATTGGCGCCAGCTCGGGCTGACCGGCTGGGGCTGGGATGATGTGCTGCCTTTTTTCAAGCGGCACGAGGATCATTTCCTTGGCGAAAGCGATCTGCACGGAATCGGCGGTGAGTTGCCGGTCCAGGAGCCGCGGGTGCGCTGGGACGTGCTCGATGCCTTCCGCGCCGCCGCCGAACAGGCCGACATCAAGTCCGTTCCGGACTTCAACACTGGCGACAACGAAGGCTGCTGCGCCTTTCACGTCAATCAGAAGCGTGGCCGACGCTGGTCCGCGGCGACCGCTTTCCTCAAGCCGGTGCTGAAGCGCCCGAACCTGCGGCTGGAAACCGGATGCTTGGTCGAAGGCATCGTGTTCGAGGGCAGGCGCGCCACAGGCGTGCGCTGGCGACAGAGCGGTGAAGCCCGGATGGCGCGGTGCCGCGCGGAAGTGATCCTCGCCGCCGGCTCGATTGGCTCGACGCAGATCATGCTGCTGTCCGGCGTTGGGCCGGCGCAGCATCTTGCCGAGCATGGCATCGCGGTTGTGGCCAATAGGCCGGGCGTAGGTACGAATCTCCAGGATCACTTGCAACTTCGGCTCATCTACAAGGTCGACGGAATCCGCACCCTCAACGAGCGCTATCACGCGCCGTTGGGTCTCGCCGGGATGCTCGCAGAATACGTTCTGTTCCGTCGGGGGCCGCTGACCATGGCGCCCTCGCAGCTTGGGCTGTTCACCCGCTCCGACAGCGGTCAGGCGCGCGCCAATCTGCAATATCATATCCAGCCCTTGTCGCTCGATCGCTTCGGGGAGCCGCTACATACATTTCCCGCCTTCACCGCCAGCGTCGCGAACTTGCAGCCGACCAGCCGCGGACATATCCGGCTGCGCTCGCGCAATCCGGCCGACGCACCGGCGATCAAGCCGAATTATCTGTCCACCGATCAGGACCGCCGGATCGCGGTGCAATCGATCCGCGTGACGCGGCGCATCGTGGCGCAGCCGGCGCTGGCGCCGTACCATCCGGCCGAATATCTGCCCGGTGTTTCGGTGCGCGACGACGATGAGCAGGCGCTGATGAAGGCCGCGGGCGATATCGGGACCACCATCTTTCATCCCGTCGGCAC
>JBAUGC010000492.1:0-4093 GCA_049679485.1 Xanthobacteraceae bacterium | reverse complement strand
GCGGCTTCGGTGATGCCGAGGCCGGAGCCGCCATAGGCTTCCGGCATGCAGATGCCGAGCCAGCCGTCGGCAGCAAGCGCGCGATGCAGTTCGTCGGGGAATTTTCCGTCGCGGTCGCGTTCCAGCCAATAGTCGTCGGGAAAGCGCGCGCAGATCTTCTCGATCGCGCCGCGCACCGATTGCTGAAGTTCGGAAAGGGCGAAGTCGATCGCCGTTACTCCGGAGAGGCACCCACGCGGCGCGGAGCTGCGTGCGAAATGGTTGGGGCGATACTATGCCGCGACGGCGGATGTGATCTAGGGGCGAGCACTCACGTCGCGGTAGGATTGGGGCCGTTGCGGCACGCTACCGCGACAGCTTTTCAAGCTCGGGGAACGCCGCATAGGTTGCGCCGGCGCATTGGTCGTTCGCCGTATCGTGCGCTGTTTCGACGAAACGGTCGAACCGGCCGGCGACGAACACCGCCGCGACCTCCTTGACGCCGACGTAGTCGTTGCGGCCCTTCTTCGCATTGTAGCGCACGCAGACCACGAAGCGCTTGGAGCCGCCGAGCGATTTGAGCGCCGGGTCGGCAATGCCGGCGTCGCGAATGCCGGTCGGATCGTTCAGATAGGCATGCATGGCGCGGAGAATGTCGGGCTTATAATTGACGGGGCGAGCGTTGATGTCATCATCGTCGCCACCGCCACCCACGATGTTGAGGCCTTGGTCATGCGAACAGCCGCCGAAGAGAAGCGCCAAGCCGAAAGCTAAACCGAGAAACCCGGTGGCCGGTTGCCGGCGCGTGCTATCCTGCATCAATCAACGCACCTTTCGCCGCAACCGGATCCATTTAACGCCAAATTCGTACTCGCACAGTAGCGTGAGCGCCATTGCGGCGTCACGATCGGTAACACAGGTAGCCATGCTGGGAGAATCCCGTATATGGATCAGCATGCTCCGCTGCGGCGTTGTTATAGTCTTGATGATTTGAGTGTTGTGATTTGCTCGAGTTGATGCCTTCCATCGGCCACCTGGTTCACGACTACGGCCTCATCGTGGTTGCCGCGGTCATTGGGCTCGAAAGCGTCGGTTTTCCCTTCCCCGGCGAGTCGGCGCTGGTCCTGGCCGGGATTTTTGCCGGGACCAAACACGATCTCAATATCTTTGCGGTGGTATTTACCGCAGCCGGTGCCGCGATTATTGGGCAAATGATCGGCTACGTCATCGGCCGCGAATACGGCTATTGGCTGTTGCTGCGTTATGGTTCGTATGCGGGAATAACGGAAAGCCGGATCAAGCTCGGCGAATATCTGTTTCTGCGTCACGGCAGCAAGATCATCTTTATCGCCCGCTTTGTGCCGTTGCTGCGCAGCCTGGCCGGCATTCTCGCCGGCGCCAATCAGATGCCGTGGCGGCAGTTCATGCTCGCCAACGCTATCGGCGCGGCGGCGTGGGCGTCGTCCTTCGGGTTTGCCGCCTACATATTCGGGCGCCAGGTTCACAAGTTCGCCGGCCCGCTGGTGATTGCAATCGGCATTGCCGCGGTGATTGCGCTGGTGGTTGGTGCCGTCTTCGTCAGGCGGCACGAAGCGCAGCTGGCGGCGGAAGCCGAGCGCGCGCTCCCGGGGCCGCTGAAGTCGGCTTGAGGCGCTTTTTCGCCGCCTTGCAGGCCCCCTTCGGGAACGCCATATTGCTAGCAATGCTAAGGGGATGCCGGAAGGGCCCCGCAAAGTCGCTTGGCAAAGGACTTTGAGACCATGTCCAGGGTTTCGTCGCTTTCGAGCCCGTTTCTCCTCGGTTTCGATGAAATCGAGCGGGTTCTCGATCGGGTCAGCAAGGCGGCCGACGGCTATCCGCCTTACAACATCGAGCGCGTCGGACGCGACGCTGACAGCCCGGAACGGCTGCGCATCACGCTTGCGGTGGCGGGGTTCACCCGCGATCAGCTCGACGTGACGCTGGAAGAAAGCCAGCTCGTCATCCGCGGCCGGCAGCAGGATGACAAAAGCCGGCAATACCTGCACCGCGGCATCGCCGCGCGCCAGTTTCAGCGCAGCTTCGTGCTCGCGGAAGGAATGGAAGTTCTCAACGCCGATCTGAAAAACGGCCTGCTTTCAATCGACCTCATTCGTCCGCAACCGGAGCGCATCGTCAAGTCAATCTCCATTAAGGAATCTGAGTAGGAAATCGAACCGTGGTTCGCCGCGTTAGAAGAAGAAGGAACAAGGCCATGGAATCCAACCGTAGCGAAGCGAAAGAGATCGCGATCTCTGCCGAAGCGCTGGCCCACATGGGTGACGGGCAGATCGCCTATGTAAAGACGATCCGTTCCGAAGACGTCCGTGCGCTATTCCCGCAAGTGCAGGACATGGACATCGAGCCTGGGCTGAAGCTGTTCGCGCTCCACGCAGCCGACGGCACGCCGATCATGCTCACTGACAGCCGCGAGGCGGCCATCGCCAACGCCGTAAGCCAGAAGCTCGAAATGGTGAGCGTACACTGACCAGAAGTCAGTCATCAGGGATCAGTAATCAGAAAGGGGCCGCGGTTGCCGCGGTCCCTTTTTCGTACTGTGTCTTCTGATTACTGATTACTGATTACTGATTACTGATTACTGACGTCTGATTCCTGCCAGCTACGCCGCGCTAGCCGACGGCATCGCCAGCACCGCGTAAAGCGCTTCGGCGTCGCGCGAGGCGCGCAGTTTGTGGGCAACGGTGGCGTCGCGCAAGAGCCGCGCCACCCGCGCCAGCGCCTTTAAATGATCGGCACCGGCGCCTTCCGGCGCCAGCAACAGGAAGATGAGATCGACCGGCTGTCCGTCGAGCGCCTCGAAATCGATCGGCCGGTCGAGCCGCGCGAACAGTCCGAACAGCCGCGTGAGGTTGGGCATCTTGCCATGCGGAATAGCGATGCCGTTGCCGACCGCCGTCGAGCCGAGTTTCTCGCGCTGCATCAGAATTTCAAAGATCGCACGCTCGTTCTGACCGGTGAGCGCTGCCGCGCGCGCGGCCAGCTCAAGCAGCACCTGCTTCTTGTTGTTGACTTTGAGTGCCGGAATAATCGCGTTTGAAGCGACGAGATCGGTAAGCGCCATGAGCGGGACCCGAGGAGCGAGGCCTTAAGCCTAGCGCACTTTCAATTCCAGCATGACCTGCTCCGGAAGCCGGTGCCCGTTTTTTGGGATCATGCGCAAACGGCGGCGGAACATAGGGAGCGGAGACAACTGCGTCAATGGGCACCAGCACGTATGGTTGCAAGCGTGACGGCCGGCGAAAATCCGCTTCGCCGGCCTGAGCAGTAACTTGCGGTTTTCAATCAGGTTCCGGTCGCTGCGGCCGCGGGCGGTGCTCCTTGAGACGGCGATGATAACGGCGCAGCCGCTTCTCAACCCGTATAGCCGCCTGGTCGGCGCTGGCATAGGCGTCCGGCGCGCTGCCTTCGGCTTGCAGCGTGATCTTCGAATCGAGATGCACGGCGCATTCGGTGCGAAATCCCGACCCCTCCCGCTCGACCGTCACATGCCCGGAATAACCGCCGTCGAAATATTTGCTCATCGCCTCGCCGATGCGCCCGGTAATGCGCTCGCGCAGCGCCTCGCCGATGTCGAGGTTTTTTCCTGAAATGCGAAATGACATGGCAGCGTCCTTGGCGGCGTCCCTTAGCCGCACCATCAGCCGCACACTCGACCTAGGCATCGCAAACCGCCGAGTCAATGCGGTGTGACTTTTATCCGCCCCCTGGGAGTTGAGCGCAGCGGGGCAGGACGATTCAGGTAAGCGCCGCCGCCTGCTTCTCCCGGCGCCGCTGCACCGAGGACGGAATACGCATGGCTTCGCGGTATTTCGCGACCGTTCGTCGCGCGATGTCGATACCGGCCTCGCGCAGCTTGTCGACGATGGTGTCGTCGGACAGCACATCGGCCGCCGTCTCGGCATCGATCAATTGCTTGATGCGGTGACGCACCGCCTCGGCGGAATGCGCTGCGCCGCCGTGGGACGCCGCGATTGCCGAGGTGAAGAAATACTTTAGTTCAAAAATGCCGCGGCTGGTCGCCATGTATTTGTTGGCGGTGACCCGGGAAACGGTCGACTCGTGCATGCTGATGGCT
>JBAUGC010000491.1:0-11409 GCA_049679485.1 Xanthobacteraceae bacterium | reverse complement strand
GAAGGGACGCTTGGCCTTGTCGGTGTCCAGGATCTTCGGAATATTTTCTTCACCCTCTTCACCGGTGTCCAAATAAACCAGCGCGTTCGGGGTCTTGCGGATAGCTTGATCCCATAGGGCAAAATTCTGCTGACGATCCGGCTTGGAGTCGAACTCCGGAAGTACATTAATTTTCGGCATTTTCTTCTTGAGGTAGCTGACTTGGCCCGCCATGCGATTTTCCAGCACGGACAGGCCGGGCACTTCGACGGCGCCGACGACATCGCCGGTAATTTCAGCCGCCGGCTTTTTGAGGCTCTTCTCAAGCTCGGAGACAATGATTGCACCGCCGGTTTGTCCCATGCCGAAAGCATCAGACGCGACGAACAGCGCGTTTTTGACTTCGGGCATCGGCGGAACGTTGATCCAGACGACGGTAGCACCCCTGGCTTGTGCGTCGAGCGCAGGCTGCGTGAACAGAGGCGGCGCTACGTTAACGACGACCAAAGCGTCCGGCTTCGTTTCCAGCTCGGCTTGAAACATCTGCACCTGCCGCTGCGGATCGAACGTTGTCGGACCGCTTGCCCGAATGCGGACCTTGCCGCCAAGATCCTTGGCGGCGGCATTGGCGCCGGCGAGAATTTCGGTGCTCCATTCTCCGGCCGCCAACGCCTGTACGACCGATATTGTCACTTTGTCTTTTGGCGCGGCATCGGCCGGCGTGATCGCCATCGGCACCACTACGGCGCCGCCTAACATCATGATTCTGGATAGCCGTAGCAAACGGCTCCCCATTGCTTTCCGTTCCATATCTTTCCTCCCTATGTTGCCCGTTGCCGATTTAGATTGTTGTGTAGACAGGTCCGCTGGCGGACATTGCCGGCTCTGTCAGACGCGTGCATCACCTGCGCCATCGCCCATTTCTCACTGTGTGCGCCGGCGCTTGAGGACTCGATCGAGAGCGATTGCGCCGATGATCACAACGCCGGTGACAAACTCGGAGTAGTTGAGATTGACGCCGTAGAATACGAGACCGCTGTCTATAGTGGTAATGATCAGCACGCCCAGGGCCGCTCCGATGATTGTACCGGAGCCGCCGGCAAGCGACGTCCCTCCGATAACCACGGCCGCAATAACTTGAAGCCCGAGGCTTCGGCCTGAAGAAGTGTCGACCGCCTTGAAATAGGCCAGCGTCATGACGCCGGACAACGCCGCCAGGAAGCCGACCAGCGCCGTTGTGTAGATGCGGATCAGGCCGGTCCGTACGCCAATGAATTCTGCAGCGGCCGGATTTGAGCCAATGGCGCGAACGGTCGCGCCGAACCGCGTATGACCGAACACGAAATACAACACGATCGCGCAAACGATCGCCGTCCATACCGATGCCGGGATTTGCAGAAAATCGCTGCCAAATATCCGGAAGAAGGGATGATCTTTGGGCAGGCCATAAATCGCCCTGCCGTCGGATAAGATCAGATGCAGACCGAAATAAGCCGACAAGGTTCCGAGCGACACAATGATCAGCGGAACCCTCAACAGGCTTGTGAGGATGCCATTCACGGCGCCAAGAGCCACGCCGGCTGCGAGCGCGATCGGCACCGCAAGCCACGTGTCGACATGATAAAACTTGATCAGCAATGCAGGCAGAGAGCCCGCTACGGCGAAGATTCCTCCGACGGAAAGATCAATCTCAACCATCGCCACCAGGTAGACCATGCCAAAGGCGATGATGCCGACCAGCGCCGACTGGCGCAAAATGGTCTTCATCGAACCGAAGCTGAAAAAATCGGGGTACGGTATGCCGATGGCGAGAAGCATCAGCAAGAACACGACGATCAGCCCAGTGTCTTCCGACAAGCGCCAGCGAAAGCCGGGCACATAACGCCCAATCAACGTCACCTTGGGTTCATGAGCGGCATTCGAAGCGGTCATGACAACGTCCAAGCTGAAAGCTGACGGATCGTGGGGACTAGAGTCGTAACCATCTCCTAGAAGGTTTGCGCTTTGATGCTGGCGAACATGCCCTGCACGTTCGGATCAAGGTAGATGATCTCGGTGACTGTTCCCGGATCGTCGCTAGTTTCGAAATATCCGAACTTGGTTCCGCCAAAGGTACCGCGCTGCACCAGGCGGTAGCCGCGAGCCAGCAAATCGGCCGTCGCGGCATCATAGTCCTCGACCGAAAAGCCGAGATGATGTACGCCGCCTTCGGGAACGCGTTCGAGAAACTCCGAGTAGGTACTTTTGCCGGAGACGGGCTCGATGATTTCGAACTGCACGTCGCCGACATAGCCGAACGCCATACTGTGGTTGATCGGAGCTTGAGAGCCCCTGAACCAGCCGTTTTCGACGATGATCTCGCGCAGGACCATGAAGCGTGGTGCCCCGAGCTTGGCGTTCAAGTGCGCCAGCGCTGCGTCGAGCTTGGGGACCACGTACCCGATCTGAAAGAACTTGCCCGGCAGGGGATGATCCAACATGGCTTGTGCATCTCGCGTTTGTCAGGAAGCGAACCGACGCCGTGCCTGCGGGTGCTTTCGCCCCGCGAAGTACGGCCGGATTTGGCTAGAGCGGAGAGGCGTCGCCGTAGATGCGGATGTCGGCTATCTTGTCGCCGCGGCGGCGCAGCACGGTGCAGAACTTGATGGCAACAAGGGTTTCGTCGAGCCGCGTATACTGCACGATCGCTTCCGCGACTCCCACCTTTCCGTCGTGAAGCGACCAGGCGCCGGTCATGCTGTGCGACAGGCCTTTTATGCTGCCCCACAAGTGACCGATCGCGGCCTTGTAGCCTTCCTTGCCGTGCACGGTCGGATGATTGGCAAAGGTCAGCGTCGTGTCGTCGGTGTGCTGGGCGAGCGTGCGATCCATGTCCATCGCATCGACCGCGCGGTAGTAATCATAGATCCACTTGGTATCGCCCGCGGCATCGGTCGGCGTTTTGGGCGGCAGGTGTTCGCGGCCTTTTTCATCGACAGTCCGCCTGACCGCGGCGAGCGTCGACGCGACGGCGTTGAGGTAGGCGCTTTCCATTGGGGAAAAGTGGGCCTTCTCGGCGTCGCTGCCCTCGGGCACTCCGTCCTTTTTCAGACTGAAGGCGAAGGTCAGCGTCAGATTTCCCTTGTCGTCCTCACCGATGATGTTTTCGATCTGGCCCAACTCCGAGCCGCGCGTGCGCTCGAAGATTACGCGCTTCTCCGGTTCGAACGTTACTTTCTCGCGGAGCGGGACATCCTTGAGCATGATGTCGCGGACGAGCCAGCCGTCGCCCTGCTCTACCACTTCGCACTTCTTCATCTCTGGAACGTAAGGCAGCGCGTTGTTCGCCTTCATCAGCAAGCCGGTCCAGACGTCGTGGCGGCTCAAGAACGATTTCTCGGGCTCATTGACGGGAACAGTTCTGCTCAATTGATACATGGCCATCTCCCTATCCGATGCCGGTAGCGTCACCGGGGAAAAATCTGCAAATCAGATTTTTGCGTCGTCTCCCAGGCACGTGCCGCTCTGTTGTCGCAGACGCTCACTCACCGCCCAATTGGAGTGAGCCAATTGGCGATCTTGTTATTTTCCAAAATTTGTAAATTGTGGATAACGACGTGTCAAGCAGTCGGGGAAACATGACGCGTCAGCTGCGCTTGGCGACAATTCTCGGGACGCGGGACAGCACCGAGACGACCTGTTCGGCTGTGGCCTGATAGTGTCTTCCGAGCGCGCGGACTGCCGTCTTGACGTCGCGCGACAACGCTGCGTCGAAAATCTGCCTATGCTCCCGCGCCGTGTCCCGTTTCAGTATTTTTTGCGACCCGAATTTTGACCGCAATATCCGGTGGCGTTCCGCCTGATCGAACAAAAGACCGGCAAGCTCCATGTGCCACCGCGATCCGCAGGCCGACAGCAACGCCATGTGGAACTGGCGATGTTGCAGCGCCCAAAGTTCGGTTGAAGGACCCGGTTCCTTGGGTATCGGATTGCGCGATAGCGCGTGAAAAGCGGCAACCACCGACGTTTCCCACGCTATATCGCCGCGCTGTATCGACCGGGCGAGCGCCTCGCCCTCTATCACCAGTCGCGTGGCCATCGTATCTTCGACGTCGTAAGCCGTCAGCGGCGCCACCCTAAAACCACGCTGCCCGACCGCGGTGACAAGACGTTCCGAGGCGAGCCGGGTAAGCGCCTCGCGCAGCGGGCTGATGCCGACGTCGTATCGTGCTCGCAATTGATCAGAGCGAAGTGGCAATCCCGGCGCGAAACGGCCCCACAGAATATCCTGCCGCAGACGCCGATAGATCGATTCTGCAATGGTGCGAGGCAGACCACTGTGATCCGGCTGTGGCGAAAGCGCCTCAGCGACTGTGCGTTTCATAGGGGGGTCCCTTAGTCTCCGAACGCCAGCACTTGGTTTTGGAAATTATAACATGCTGTTGAGAAACACCATCAATTTTAGATGGGACGCCCGCACCTTTGTCGCGGGCAACTCCCGTCGGCTCGCAGTTTTAGATGGCCGGCTGGCGTTCGGCTCCCTTTTAGGTCCCGGGACAAGGTTATCTGGCCGGCACCGCGGCGATGGCGCCGATTTGCCGATCGTTCAAGCGTTTCCAAACACCGCAGCGGCCGCCACCTTCCAATCCGGATCGTTCAGATCGATCAAAGTCGGGTTACCGTCGCACCACTGGAAACAATGTTTGAGCTTGCTGATCTTCCAGCCATCGGCAGTGCGCCGAAACGAGTTCTCGTACCAGCCGTACTGGGTGTAATGGTCGTCGCCGTGCCGATTTGGCAGCCGGTGCCGCGACACATGATAGAAGATGCCGTCGGCCTGCTCGCCGTGCAAATTGATGTGGAAGTTGGAATACTGGTGCATGACGACCAGCCGCTCCAGGCACGCACTAGCGAACCGCGCCCATATCGCCGGAGTCGTTTTTGCCGGAGGGCGACCGGTCAGGTCGAAGAAGTCCACTTCGAAAGGGTCGGTCAGTGTCGCCGCGTACATGTCCCAATCGTGCAGGTCCAGACCGCGACCGAAACGGAGCATGACATCACTGATCTGCTGCCGGTCCCACAGTTCGCGCACGATTTCATCGGTGGTGGCGGGCGGCTTTCTAGCGGTCACCATGGGTCCTTCCCTTCAAGACTTGTGGCAGGGCATTCGCGCGATCCGAAGAACGCCAATCCGCTGTATTATTATTCCAAAACCTGTAATTTATGGAAATTTGTAAGTCAAGAACGCCAGAGCCGCTCTTACGCGTCGCCGACCAGTTCCTTTCGCCTTCGCTCCAGCTCGGCTGCATAGCGGCGCAGCGCATAGGCCTCGGTCAGGAGCCCAATAACACGGCGGTCCGAATAGGAATCGACAACGGCGAGCGCCTCGGCCTCAGCACGGTCGAAGGCCAGCACTGCCTCCTTGATGGCCATGCCCGGCAGCAAGAAGCCGTCGGCGTAGCGCAGGATCTCCTTCACCGTTTTGTCGGCGGACATTTCGGCAGCGTGCGCATCGGCGATCAGCACCATGCCGGCATAGCGGCCGTGTTCGTCGACCGCGATAACCGCGGCGGAGGAGCCGACCGGGAAGTGTTCGCGGAAGGCGGCGATGCTCGATGTGACGACGACGGTGTTCACGTCGTGGCGCATCATCTTGCCGACGGTGAGATCGCGCATCCAGCCGATGTCGGCGGCGCTGCGGATGGTTTCGCCGCGCAGGTGGAAGCGCCAGGTGGCAAACGAATAGCCGAACATCTCGCGCGTCACCTGCGAGGCGATGATCACGGCGATCAGCACTGCCGCGGTCAGCCACAGGTCGCCGGTGGTTTCGAGCGCGATGAACGTCATGGTCAGCGGGCCGCCGATCACCGCGGCGGACAGCCCGCTCATACTGATCACCGCGTAAGCATTGGAGTCGAACTGCCAGTTTGGCCAAACGGCCGTGAGCGCGACCGCCAGAAGCTGGCCGCCGAGCGCACCGATCAACAGCGACGAGAAAAACATGCCGCCGCGGAACCCGGAGCCGAGCGAGATGACGGAGGCGACGATCTTGAGCACGAACAACAGCGCAACGGTCCACAGCGAAAGGCGCAGCATCCCGGCGAAGTGCAGCGCGCCATGCCCGGACGACATCACCTGTGGAGCAACAATCGCCAAAAGCCCGACGAAAAGCCCGCCAATCATGGTGCGGAAGACGAGCCGCAGATTGAGGCGAACAAATAACGCTTCGCACAGTGCGACGCCGCGCATCATCAGAATCCCGGCAGTCGCGCAAAGAAGGCCGATGATGGCGGCAATGACGAGATCGTGCGCGCCGATTGTCATTGTGTCGGGCGCGACCAGCCCGACTTCGCCCGGCCCCAGCGCGTGCGCCACGAGATAGCCGAGGAGTGCAGCAACGGCGACCGGCGCCAGGCTGTTCGGCGAATAGCCGCCGATAATCAGCTCAAAGCCGTAAAACGCCCCGGCAAGCGGCGCGCCGAACGCGCCGGCAATGCCACCGGCGGCGCCGCAACCCACGAGGATACGCAAGTCGGCGCGCCGCAGCCGAAACGCCATGCCGAGCCGCGAGGCAATGCCGCCGGCTAATTGGGTGTATCCCGCTTCGATCCCGACCGACGCGCCCACGCCGCTCGACCAGACAGTTTCGACGGCGACGATGATGCTCCCCAATAGCGACATGCGACCGCCGTGCAGCGCATTCGCCTCGATCGGGTCGATCTCCCGTTCCGGACGCCAGCGCACAATCAATTCTCGTGCGACACCGAACACCAGGCCGCCGGCGAGCGGCACCGAGATCGCGATCATCGGATCGAGCCGCAACAATCCCGACAACCGCACGCCCTCATCAAGGTGAAAAAGCACGCGATGCAGAAAGTCGACGCCAGCGCCCATAGCCGCCACGACCAGTCCTGCGGCGGCGCCGACCAGCGCCGCGAGCGCAATCAGGCTCGATTCCCGCGCCCGCACGAAAGCGCGCAAGCGCCGCGGTATCTCGAATTGGCTGGTAATTTTATCGATCAAGACGGATCACAATGGGCATAGCCTTTTGGCGGTAGCGCCATACATGGAACTGTGACGATGCTGGCTTGTTCAGGTCGCGGGCCGGCCGGCAGCTTAATCCAGGTGTTCGCCATGCCTCATCCCGTCTCGACAATCGTTGCGGCTGCGGTCACGGCGGTTGCTCTCACCGGCACTCGGCCGCTGTTGGCCCAGACCGATGGCCCACTCCTTCAGAGTAAGGCAGCATTTGGCGATTGGCACACCGACCGTCCAGGAACGCGCCGTCTTATCACGCCAGCGGACCTTCCGGCCCGCGATCCCGCTCGGTCCGCACGAAATTTTGCCAGAAGTGTCGCGCGCACCGACATGGAGAAGCCAAATGTGCCGAAGGGCTTTGAGGTCAGCCTGTTCGCCTCTGGACTCCGAATGGCGACGTGTTCGCCGCCGAGAGCGGCACCGGGCGCATCCGGGTTCTGCGGCCCAACGGCGCCACGCGGACGAGTCGAGGTGACTTGGAATCGCCGTTGACAAGGAAGGCGCCCTGCTCGTTTCCGAAGACGCGAGCGCCACCATCTGGCGCATCAGCTATTCGGGTAAAGCCGCACAGGCTCGTTAGAATCGCGATGCATCCGGAACGCTTGATCGCGGCGGGCGTTTGCGACTGGGACAGCGCCGGGGCGATCTGACATGAAGCGATCCGCGCTCGGATCATCTCCCTCCGATAAAGCCGTTCGCGCGGCATCGCCGCAATCGAGCGGCGGTCCCGCACCCACAGCGGTCGATGCCGACGCCGAGCGCTCCGAAATCATCGAAACCGACATCCCCGCACGCCTTGATGCTCTGCCGTTCGGGCGATTTCATCTCCTGGTGATCGCCGCGCTGGGCATCACCTGGATTCTCGATGGCCTTGAAGTGACGCTTGCCGGATCGCTGTCCGGCGAACTCAAGGCAAGCTCCGGACTGAATTTCAGCGACGCGCAGATCGGCCTTGCCGGCAGCGCCTATCTGTGTGGCGCGGTCGCAGGCGCTTTCGTGTTCGGCTGGCTGACCGATCGCCTGGGGCGCAAGAAATTGTTCTCGGTCACGCTCGCGGTTTATCTGATCGCAACAGCTGCAACGGGGCTGTCCTGGAACGCATGGAGCTTCGTCGTGTTTCGGCTTCTCACCGGCGCCGGTATCGGCGGCGAGTACGCGGCTATCAACTCGACCATTCAGGAGCTGATCCCCGCTCGACTGCGCGGCTGGACGGACCTTCTCATCAACGGCAGCTTCTGGATCGGCGCAGCCATGGGCGCCGGCGGTTCAATCATCCTGCTCAATCCGAATGTTATCAACCCGGAATTCGGTTGGCGGCTGGCGTTCCTGATCGGCACGATCATCGGACTGGTCATTCTGATCATGCGTCACTGGGTTCCGGAAAGCCCCCGCTGGCTGATGACACATGGCTTCGTCAGGGAGGCCGACGCAATCGTCTCGGACATCGAAGCCCGCTTTCCGCAGGCGCCTCACGGCGACGCGAAAAAACCAAAGCGCGTGCGGCTGCGGATGCGGGACCACACGCCCCTCACCGAGGTCGCCCACATCCTGTTCAAGACCTACCGGTCGCGCACGCTGGTCGGCCTCGCGCTGATGGCTGCGCAAGCCTTCTTCTACAACGCGATCTTTTTCACTTACGCGCTCATTCTCGGCAACTTCTACGATACGCCGGCCGACCAGATTGGCTGGTACATCCTGCCGTTTGCCGCCGGCAACGTTCTTGGTCCGATTGTCCTCGGCCGGCTGTTCGACACGATCGGGCGCAAGGTGATGATCTCACTGACATACGGTATCTCTGGAGTGTTACTCGCCGTAACGGCGTATCTGTTCAGCCACAACCTCCTGTCCGCGCAGGCTTTGACTGTCGCCTGGATGGTTGTGTTCTTCTTCGCCTCGGCGGCCGCGAGCTCTGCCTATCTCACCGTCAGCGAAATTTTTCCCCTGGAAATTCGCGCGCTTGCCATTGCCTTCTTTTATGCGATCGGCACCGGGGTTGGCGGCGTGGTCGGCCCGCTGTTGTTGGGCATTCTTATCAGCTCCGGCTCGCGCAGCAGCGTCGCGATCGGCTATTTCATCGGTGCAGCGCTGATGATCATTGCCGCGGCGGTTGAAGCGCGGTGGGGTATCGCGGCCGAGCGCAAGCCGCTCGAGGAAGTCAGCCGGCCATTGTCCTTCGTCGATTCATGACGCGATTGACCGCTCGCCATGGCGGTGCAAGGTGAGGGCCTTGCGCACCGTCTGCCGCAGCCAGCGGTGGCCTGCGTCCTTGTTGAAACGCGGATGCCACGCCTGCGCGATGGCAATGGCCGGCGTTGCGACCGGCAAGTCGAAATAGCGAATTTTCAATCCCAACCGGATCGCAGTGGCGGCGACCGCCAGCGGGACGGCTGCGACGATGTCGGAAGCCGCAGCGGTCAGCATCGCAGCGTGAAAGCCCGGCACCACAAACCTGACCTGGCGCGATAATCCCTGCATGGCGAGAGCATCGTCGATCGGGCCGCGGCTCAGGCCACGCCGCGAGGCGCTCACATGCGCGGCCGCCGCGAACCGCGCCGCATTCATCCACCCTTTCAGCAGCGGATGACCCTTGCGCACCACCGCGACGAAACGATCGTGCAATAGCGTCTGCATGCGAATTTCTGGCCCAATACTGCCGAGCACGCCAATGTCGAGATCGATGCGTCCCTCGCGCAATGCGGTGACATCCTCCTTGCCCTGGTCGGCAAATCGCAACGTCACCTGCGGCGCCTCCCGCCCCGCAATCGCCTGCAATGAGGCACCGAAGACTCCGGCAACGTAATCGCTGGCGCGGACGGTGAACCCGCGTACAAGCGTCGCCGGATCGGCGAAACCCTCGGGCCGCATCACCTGATGCGCCTCATCGATCAGACCGCGGATGCGACTGCGGAGTTCGAGTGCACGCGGCGTCGGCACCATGCGCCGTCCGGCGCGGACCAGAATTTCGTCGCCAAAGGCCTGACGGATTCGTCCGAGCGCCCGGCTCATCGCCGGCGCCGACAGGTTCATGCGCCTGGCGGCGCCAAGAACGCTGCCTTCGTCGAGCAGCGCATCAAGCGCCGTCAGCAGGTTGAGATCGATGGAATGCATTAAACGCAACTATATACTGTAATCATTGCACTGGAAATCATGATGCAGCTCGGCCAGATTCGCCCCAATGACACGCCGAGGGTTCTTCATGAGTTCACCCGCCACGACGGCCGCACCAGTGCGCAACGTTCTGCTGCACATCGCGCCGTTCGCGCTCATCATCTTCTGTGGCTACTTGCCGATTGGAATGCCGCTCGCGTCGCTCCCGTTGCAGGTTCATGACGCTCTCGGCTTCGGCACTCTGACGGTCGGTATCACCATCGGCCTGCAATCACTGGTAACGCTGGTCACGCGACCGTTAGCCGGCAGCCTGTGCGACAACCGCGGTGCTAAATTCAGCGTGCTGCTCGGTGCCATTACGTCGATTGCGGCCAGCGCCGTCTATCTGTGTTCGACTCTTTCGCCCCTTGGCGCCTACCCGGCGCTCGGTCTCCTCCTCGTCGCCCGGGTGATCTCAGGGTTCGCCGAAAGCCTGCTGATGACCGGCGCGCTCGCGGGTGCCATCGCCGTCGTCGGCGTACAGAACACCGGAAAGGTGATGGTCTGGGTCGGCATCGGCATGTATGCCGCTATCGCCGCCGGCGGCCCGATCGGCATAGAGCTGATGACGTATCGAGGCGCCGTTGGCGGCTTCACCGCGGTCTCGCTCGGCATGATCGTGTTTTCCGTGCTGGCGGCGGTTGGCGCGAGTTTCATCGCGTCGGTGGCGCCGCATGGCGGAGAACGGTTGCCGTTCACGAAAGTGGTCGGTCAGGTCGCGCCCTTTGGCGCGGGTTTGGCGCTGGCGACGCTGGGCTTCGGCGCGATCGGCGCCTTCGCCGCGCTCGACTTTCAGTACCAGGGGTGGCCGGGCGCAGGTTTCGCTCTGACCGGCTTTGGCGTGGCCTATGTGGTCACGCGCCTCGCTTTCGGCGGCTGGCCGGACCGGTTCGGCGGAGCCCGCGTCGCGGCGTGGTCATTGTTAATCGACTGCCTTGGCCAGCTCATGTTGTGGCTCGCGCCGCAGCCTGCCGTCGCGTTTGCCGGAACGATCCTGACCGGCGTCGGCTACGCGCTGGTCTTTCCCTCGCTGGGTATCGAAGCGGTGAAGCGGGTGCCTCCCGCGAGCCGCGGCGCTGCGCTCGGCGCGTATGTTGCGTTCTTTGATCTCGGCTTCGGTCTCGCCGGACCGACGACTGGACTCCTCGCCGGCGCTTTTGGCTATCCGTCCGTGTTTGCTGCCGGTGCGCTTGGCGCGGCAGTGGCTGTCGTTGTGTCGCGCTTGTCATCGCGGCCGCGCTGACGCAACGCTCGCCTAACCATTTC
>JBAUGC010000490.1:0-4284 GCA_049679485.1 Xanthobacteraceae bacterium | reverse complement strand
CATCAATGCGGCCTTGGTTTCGCCTTGCAGATCGTCTGCGGGATCAAACCCAAATGGGGCAGCGAGAGACGAACAGTAACGCGGCAACGCGTCGGGTGAGACACCAAAGCGGCATCAGCGGAAAGCTTGCCTTACAACGCCGGATATGATGGTGGAGCCAGGCGGAGTCGAACCGCCGACCTCTTGAATGCCATTCAAGCGCTCTCCCAACTGAGCTATGGCCCCCAATCAGGGAACAGGTATCGGCAATCGGGTGTTCGGATGACTTCGCTCTGATTACTGAACGCTGATACTGACTCCTGACTATCCTTCCTCCTCATTTTCGATGTCGCTGCCGATGATATCGGTGACATCGGCATCCTCCTCTTCCTGCTCCTCGATGAACGCGGCATCGTCGAGGCTTTCGTCTATCTCGACTTCTTCTTCGATGTCAGGTTCGGTGGTCTCTACCGGCGCCTTTGATCCATGCGCCTCGGCGTCGGCCTCTTCCAGCGAGACAAATTCGGCCTCCTGCGGCTCCGGTACAGCAACTTCCTCAGGTACGACCGCTGGACGTGCCGCCGGCGCCGGGTGCGCCTGCTCGGGTCGCGAACGTGCGGTCGGCATCTCTACCGGCACGACTTTGCCGGTGTAGGGCGAGATGACGGGGTCCTTATTAAGATCGTAAAACTTGCGCCCGGTTTCGGGGCAGACACGCTTAGTGCCTAGTTCCGGTTTGGCCACGGCCGAAATCCCTTCGATTTGGGAGCTTCACTTGGCTAGTCGGGCGGGACCTGTCAATAGCGGATCGTACTGCCGATCCCCTGCAAGCCTTTAGCGGGGGAGAGATCCTAACGGACGTGGTTCCGCAGGCGTGATAGAGCAAAACCGGTGAATTTTGACCAATGCAAGCCCAAACAGCCCAGCTCATCGCCCGCCGGAGTGGCCCATTGCGAGGCCGCGTTCGCGTGCCCGGGGACAAATCGATCTCGCATCGCGCTCTTATCCTCGGCGCTCTCGCCGTCGGCGAAACTCGAATCAGCGGATTGCTCGAGGGCGAAGACATACTTAACACTGGCAAGGTCGTGGCGGCACTTGGTGCCCAGGTCGACAGGCTAGGGGTGGGAGAATGGCGCGTCCACGGCGTCGGTGTCGCCGGCTTTGCGGCGCCGCTCGGAGCGCTCGATTTCGGCAATTCGGGAACCGGATGCCGGCTCATGCTCGGAGCGGTGGCTGGCTGCCCAATCACCGCGACGTTCGATGGCGACGCGTCGCTCCGTCGGCGGCCGATGCGGCGGGTGCTCGAGCCTCTGGCGCGGATCGGCGCGCAGGCTGTCGATGAGGCTGACGGCCGCTTACCGCTGACGCTCAAAGGTGCGCGCGAGCCGATCCCGATCGTGTTCGAGCCGCCGGTTGCGTCGGCTCAATTAAAGTCCGCCGTCCTTCTCGCTGGCCTCGCCGCGCCGGGAGAGACAATTGTCATCGAAGCCGAAGCGACGCGCGATCACACCGAAAAGATGCTTACTCACTTCGGTGCGGATGTGCGCATCAAGCCGCACGGCAATCTTGGCCGCCACATTACTCTCGCAGGCCAGCCCGAGCTCGTACCGCAACCGATTGTGGTTCCGGCCGATCCTTCCTCCGCGGCGTTTCCGCTGGTCGCGGCGTTGATCACGCCCGGGTCTGACGTGATCCTCGACGGCGTGATGTTAAATCCGCTACGCACGGGTCTTTTGACGACCCTCGCCGAGATGGGCGCTGCAATCGAGCGGCTCGAAACACGCAACGAGGGTGGCGAGGAGGTCGCCGATTTGCGCGTGCGCGCCAGCGCGCTGCGCGGCGTCGAAGTTCCTGCCTCGCGTGCGCCAGCCATGATCGACGAATATCCGATCCTGGCGATCGCCGCTTCGTTCGCCGAGGGCGTAACTCACATGCGGGGGCTGAAAGAATTGCGGGTCAAGGAGTCCGACCGCCTCGACGCGACCGCTGTCATGTTGCGAAGCAACGGCGTTGAAGTCGAAATCAATGGCGACGATCTGATTGTGCACGGTCGCGGACGCGCGGCTGGCGGTGGACTGGTTGTAACGCACATGGATCATCGCATCGCAATGGCCGCGCTGGTAATGGGGCTGGCCAGCGAGCTGCCGGTGAAGATTGACGATGCAAGCTTTATCGCCACGAGCTTTCCAAATTTTGCGCCGATGATGGACGAACTCGGAGCTGACTTCGCGTGAAGCCAAAGCGACCAACAAGTTAGGCCCGGCCGAGCACCAGCACGGCATTCAATCCGCCAAACGCAAACGAGCTCGACATGGCTTTCTCGATCGGGGCGTTGCGCGCGGTGTTCGGAACATAGTCGAGGTCGCAGTCCGGATCGGCCTCTTCAAAATTAGCGGTCGGCGGAATGGTCTGGTGTTGCAGCGCCAACGCTGTTGCAGCAAGCTCGAGCGCTCCCGCGGCACCCAAACTATGGCCGAGCACGCCTTTGCTCGACGAAACTGCCAAATGCTCGGCGCTTACGCCGAATGCTTTGTGCAGCGCCGCCGTTTCACCCTTGTCGTTGAGCGCCGTACCGGTGCCATGTGCATTGACGTAGTCGATATCCTCGGCGTTGAGCTTGGCGTCGGTCAACGCGGAGCGCATAGCGCGAGCCGCACCATCGGGATCGATGGCGGTGACGTCGCCGGCGTCGGCACTCATGCCGAAACCCAACAGCTCCGCATAGATCGGTGCGCCGCGCGCTGTGGCGCGCTCGCGCGGCTCGAGCACGAACATTGCCGCGCCTTCGCCGAGCACCAGGCCCGTCCGCGTCCTTGAGAACGGCCGGCAGGTATCGGTGCTGAGCACGCGCAACGCCTCCCAGCCTTTGATCGTACCGACGGTGATGCAGGCTTCCGTACCGCCGGCGAGCGCGATCGGTACCTGTCCGGTCCTCACCATTTGAAAGGCCTGACCGATCGCATGCGTCCCGGAAGAGCATGCGGATGCGATTGTGAAAGTCGGGCCCTTCAGGCCGAGGTCCATGGAAATCTGGCTGCACGCGGCGTTCATCATCAAGCGCGGAATCGACAGCGGGTGCGCACGGGTCGCATTTTGCCCGTAGAGCCTGAGATAGGAATCGTCGAGGGTGTTCATCCCGCCGGCTCCGTTGCCGACGATTGTCGCCGCCTGCAGCGCGATCTCTTCGGTAAGCTCCAATTGCGCATCTTTGACCGCGGCCCGGGCAGCGACCACCGCGAATTGCGAGAAGCGATCGAACATGCCCAGTCGCTTCGGATCGAAATGCTGCGACGGATCGAAATCGCGAACCTGGGCCGCAATGCGTGTGTTCAAACGCTCGGTCGGAATAATGGTGATGGGGCCGATACCGGATCTCGCTTCGACCAATCCCGACCAAAACTTCTCGCAGGTGCTGCCAACCGGCGTGACGACGCCGATCCCCGTCACGACCACTCGGTTCATTGCGGTACTTTTGCGGCGATCAGCTTTTCCACGATGTCGGCGACATCGCCGACGGTCGAAAACGGCATCTCCTGGCCGGCCTTGTCCTGAATGCCGCTGGTGCCGGATGTCGTTAGCCGCGTCGCTTCGTCTGCCTTGAGCGGAATGGTGATATCGAACTTTTCCTCAAGACCAAAAACGATCTCGATCACGTCCAGCGACTCCGCGCCGAGTTCGTCGAGACGCGAATCCGGCGTCAACCGCTCGATGGGAATGTTGAGCGATTTAGCGATGATCGTCCGAACGTCATCAATAACTGCCAACGCGTTCCCCGCAGCCACTGTTGCTCATTAAAGCCGAATATCACTTCCAGCGCGGCCATTTATTCATACCCGGGGCTCAACCTCAAGCCGCTCCTCTAATCGCGGCATGCTCAAGACCGACGATCGGCGATGGCGTGAGCACGTTCGGTTGCTGCGTTGAGCACCTTTTCAAGCGTGGCGCGGGCCTGTTGCAGCGCATTCGCGTCTGCAACCTTGGGAACTCGGACCGGTTCGCCGACGACAATCCCGCCGCGGCTGAACGGCAAATTGATTTCGGAACGATCCCAGTTGTTGAGCGTGATGCGGCGGCTGGTCGCCAAGGCGACAGGAAAAATCGGTCGCCCCGATTCTTGCGCAAGCTTGATGATACCGCGGCCGGTAACGCGCGAAACCTTCGGGACATCAGCGGTCAGCGCCATATTCCAGCCTTCTTCGAGCGATTCCAGCATCGCCTTGAATCCGGCGACACCGCCCTTGATATGGAAGCGAGTCCCATGATCTCCCGAGCCGCGAACCGTGCCGACGCCGAGCCGCTCGGCAG
>JBAUGC010000489.1:0-5546 GCA_049679485.1 Xanthobacteraceae bacterium | reverse complement strand
GTCCGTGTATGTGCAAGCCAATTGGGCCAAGGACCGGTTCGAAGATGAAGTCGCTTTTGTGCAGCAAGCCGCTGACGAAACCGGCTTCCCGCAGGCGATCGTCGGCTATGCCGATTTTCTTGCGGACGACGTGCGCCCGCAGCTCGACCGCCTGACCAAATATCGCGGCATGCGTGGCTTGCGGATGCAACTGCAATGGCACGAGAATCCGCAATACCGTTTTGCTTCGGGGCCCGATCTCGCTCGCGATCCGAAGTTGCAAAAAAACGTCGGCCACCTCGCTCAATACGGCTGGTCCTTCGATCTCCAAGTCTTCGCCGGCCAGATGGAAGGTGCGGCAGAACTCGCCGCCAGCGCTCCCAAGGTGACTTTCATCCTCCAGCATGCAGGCATGTTGGAAGACCTTTCGCCTGACGGATGGGAACGCTGGCGCAAAGGAATGCGACTTCTTGCTGCACGTCCAAACATGGTGTCAAAGCTGTCCGCTCTCGGCACCTTCATCCGCAAAAACGATCCCCGCCATATCGCTGCGATTGTCAAGGAAACCATTGAGATATTCGGCGCCGAGCGGTGCCTGTTCGGATCGAACTTCCCGGTCGAGAAACTGTGGACGCAATATTCCGACCTGGTTGCAGCTTATCGAGCCGCCCTCGAGCCGCTGGGCGAAGCGGTATATCGCGCCGCGATTCACGATACCGCGGCAAAAGTTTATCGGCTCAATTGATATCCGTTGCATCGTCCGCCGCAACCACGAGAGCCAGGCCGATCTCAGTTGGCGGATCAACATGGCAGTGAGCGTAATTTTCAAGGGCTTTGATCGATCAGTTGGCGAGGCGGCCGAACGGCTGGAGCAATTTCTGCGCCGGCCCGGTGCCGTGCCCGTTCTCATTATTCTTCTCTGGGCTTGCGCGGTGCTGCCAAACCTAACCCTGCGCTCGTTCATTTATGAAGAAGGCACCAATGCTGAAATTGCCCGGGATGTCCTGGCGAATGGGCATTTTCTTCAGCCCTTCGTTTACGGGATTCGCTGGCATGAGAAGCCATCGTTGCTCGGCTGGCTGATCGCCGGCTTCGCTCTACTCACCGGCGGTGTGAACGAATGGTCGGCGCGGCTGCCGGCGATGATCTCGGTCTTGGTCACAGCGCTTCTGGTGCAGCGGGTGACGCGGCGTTACGCAAGTTTGACAGCATCATTATTCGCAGCGCTGTGCTTCGTGTTTTGTCCACTGCTGTTGCAGAAATTGACCATCGCCGAGCCCGATACGGTCGTGACCGCGCTGTCGTTTGCCGCCTTCGTGTTGTGGTGGGAGGGCATGGCTTCAGGCCGTGTCACGGTTCTGCGTTGGATCGGCTGCGGCCTCCTGCTTGCCGCGCTTGCGATGGCGAAGGGTCCGCAGCCGGCGGCATTTTTCGGGTTGGGCGTCGCCGCTTATTTGATCATCGAGCGGCGGTGGCAGGACCTGCCTGGCTTTGCCCTCTGCATGGTGATTCCGGCGGCGGCAATGATCGCCTGGGCAGCCGCAATCTACCATTCGGGCGATGAAGGAATCTGGCTTGCTTACGCCAGAGTGCAGTACCGTCCGGCATTGCTTGATTACCTCGCCAGGAATTCGCGCAATATCGTTAGTCTGTTTTTGGAACTGTTGCCGGCGTCTCTCATGTTGCCGTTTGTCCCTTGGCCGTGGCGAAAAGACCGGAACGCACCGGATTTTCCGGCCGTGGTCGCACCAATGGTGCTCTATTCCGGAATTTGCACGGTAATCCTGATGCTATGGCCCGGCGTCAATACGCGCTATGCCATGCCGATTGCGCCATCAGTTGCCGTGCTGGCCGGCGTAGGCTGGGACGCTCTGGAAAAATCCCGGTATGCGGTCGTCAAGCGTGTCGCGGCTACCACGCTCGGCCTGCTCGTCATTTATCAAATTGTTCTGGTTGTGGTGATCATGCCGCTGTTTGCCGATCGTTTCGGCGAGACGCGGCTCGCCGCCCGGACGATTGACGTGGCCATGCGCACCGCGCCGGCACCGGCTTACTGCCTGCGTCTCGACACCAATGTGTTCTTCTATCTTCAAGAGCCGCCGCGGTGCCTCGACCTCCAAGCCATGGCAACCCTCACTCCGCCGGTCTGGCTGCTCATGCCCAATCCCGCGGTCGCGGACTTTGCAAAGCTGCGGCCTGACCTCAACGTGCGGATCGTGGTCGACCGGTTAACAGAGGCAAACATAACCGCCACCCGCGTAGACGAGAAAACGCCATAGAGAATGGGGTCCTAAGCCGGCGCTATGCAGCCGCTTTTCGGGCTTCCGGTCGGCACTAAAACTGCCTACCATTTCCCTGAGAAAAGTGCCGCAGCAGCGTCATAAAAAAATTACGCCATTGTGGGGAGGATCGCCATGCTTCAGGTCGTAAGCGTCGCGGATATTCAGACTGTTGGCGACATCACGCGCCATCACGCCAAAGCACGTCCGAACCGTGTCGCAATCCATTTTGAAGGGCAAAGCATCACCTTTGCCGAACTGGACCGCCGCGCCAACCAGGTCGCCAATGGTCTGATTGCCGCAGGCGCGCGGCCACAGGCGCGGATCGCGATTTTGTCCAAGAATGTGCCGGCCTTCTTCGAGCTCTGGTTCGGCGGCGCGAAGGCCGGCGTCGTGCTGGTTCCGGTCAACTTCCGTTTGGCTCCGCCCGAAGTGGCGTTTGTGATCGCCGACGCCGGCGCCGAAATGCTGTTCGTCGGCTCCGACTTCTATCCGCTCGTCGAAAAAGTAGCGCACGAAATGAAATCAGTTCGCCGCATCATTGCGCTCGAAGCTCCGCACAATTCCTGGGTCAACTACCCGGATTGGCTCGCCGCCCAGCCGATCGACGATCTTGCGATGCCGATCGCACTGGAACACTGCGCCATTCAGATGTACACCAGCGGCACGACGGGCCATCCGAAGGGAGCACAACTCAGCCACGATAATCTCCTGCCATTGGCGCACGGCGGGCTGCGGCATTTGGGCGACTGGCACGAAAACGATGTCAGCCTCGTTTGCATGCCGTTGTTTCACATCGGCGGCAGCGGCTGGGCGCTGATCGGCTTCTATCGCGGCATCGACACCGTGCTTATGCGCGACGCAGATCCCGGTGCGATTCTGCGCTTGATTCCGGAATATCGCATCACCAAGGCCTTTATGGTGCCGGCACTGCTGCTGTTCCTGTTGCAGCACCCGCAGTGCAGGACCACGGACTTCTCGTCACTCGAAGTGATCGTCTACGGGGCGTCGCCGGCGCCCGTCGATCTAGTACGCAACGCGCTCAAAGTATTCGGCTGCGGTCTGGCGCAGGTTTACGGATTGACTGAAACCACGGGTGCGATCACCTATCTGCCCCCGGAGGATCATGAGGAAAAAGTGCCGGATCGGCTCAAATCGTGCGGCAAGGCAATGCATGGCGTTGAGATCCGTGCGGTCGACGCCAATGGCAACGAAGTCGCCATCGGCGAAGTCGGCGAGATCGTCACCCGCTCGCCGCAGAATATGCTCGGCTACTGGAATCAGCACGAAGCAACGCGCCGGGCGCTACGCAACGACTGGTTCCATACCGGCGACGCCGGCTACTTCGACAAAGATGGCTACATCTACATCTACGACCGGGTGAAGGACATGATCATCTCCGGCGGCGAGAACATTTATCCCGCCGAGGTCGAAAGTGCGCTGTTCGGCCACCCGGCGGTCGCCGACGTTGCCGTAATCGGCGTTCCGGACGACAAATGGGGCGAGGCAGTGAAGGCTATCATCGTCAAAAAACCCGGCGCCCAAGTGTCGCCTGAGGAATTGATCGCTTTCGCTCGCGAACGCATCGCCGGTTACAAGGTGCCGCGTTCAATCGATTTTGTTGAAACGCTGCCACGCACGCCGACGGGCAAGATCCTCAAACGCGAGCTGCGCAAGCCGTTCTGGGTAGGCCAGGAGCGGCAGGTTCACTAGCGCTCAAACAAGCCGGGGCGCGGCTCCGGCTACTAGAAAAACAATTCTTTTTTGGGGAGGCTACATTGGCGCTGCAATTCGGAATCTTCGATCATCTTGACGACAACGGCATACCGCTTGCCGATCTGTTCGAAACGCGACTCAAGCTCATCGAACAATACGATCGCGCCGGTTTTCGCTCCTATCACATCGCCGAACATCATTCGACGCCGCTGGGCATGGCAGCCTCGCCAAGCGTGTTCCTCGCTGCAGCAGCACAACGCAGCGAGCGGCTGCGCTTTGGCCCGTTGCTCTATGTCACCCCGATGTACCATCCGCTTCGAGTCGCCGAGCAAGTGGTGATGCTCGACCACATGAGCCGCGGGCGGCTGGAATTGGGATTAGGCCGCGGTGCTTCGCCGATCGAGATCGCCAGTTTCAGTGTTGATCCAGAGTCTGCGCCGGCGATGAACCGCGAGGCGACGGAAATCATACTCAAGGCGCTGACATCGGATATTTTGAATCACGAAGGCAAATTTTATCGCTTCAAGAACGTCCGTATTGCGGCGCGGCCCTTGCAGCAGCCGCATCCTCCGCTCTGGTTTGCGCCGATTGAGCCCAGCCGGGCAGCCGACGCAGCGCGGCTGAAGGGCAACATCGTGACGCTGATCCCGAACGCAGGCGTCAAGGCACTTACCGAAGCCTATCGTACAGCCTGGCAGGCGCAGGGCAACAATGCCGCCGACATTCCGCTGCTCGGCGTATTTCGTCATGTCATCGTGGCAGACAACGACGCGAAGGCGCGTGAGCTTATTCGCACCGCCTATCGGCAGTGGCGGCACCACATGGCCTTCCTCTGGGAATGGGGTGGCATCCCCTTCCCCATCGGGATGATCTACCCGGACGATTTCGAAACGCTTGAAGGCATGAGCATGGGCGTTGCCGGTTCGCCCGAGACAGTGCGCCGCTATGTCGCCGAAACGATCGAACAGACCGGCATCAATTATTTCGTCGCCGATATGATCTTTGGGTCGCTGCCTTACGAAGTGGCGTCGCGTTCGGTTGAGTTGTTTGCGAATGAGGTTATGCCCGCCTTCCGCTGAACGCTGTCAAAGCAGGAACCTCCTCGCGCGTTAGATCGCCGCGAGCCCCATGAGGCTGCGGGCCTCGGTCGGGTTGGCGACAGTACGGCCGGCGTCGCGCGCATAGCGCGTGAGCATTTCTACGAGGGTTCCGTTCGAGCCCACCTTGGTGCCGTTCGGCAGGTAAAACGTGTCTTCGAGCCCCGTGCGCAGATGCCCGCCAAGCTCGACCGCCCGCCGGTGTAATGGCCAAATATTCTCGCGGCCGACGGCCGTGACCTGCCACGGCGCATCTGAAACAGTGAGCTTCTTCAGGATCGGCAGCAGATCGGGATCAGCTGGCATGCCGGACTCTACGCCCATGACGAAATTGTATTTCGGCCGGCCTCCGAACATGCCGTTTTTT
This sequence comes from Xanthobacteraceae bacterium, assembly GCA_049679485.1. Lineage (GTDB taxonomy): Bacteria > Pseudomonadota > Alphaproteobacteria > Rhizobiales > Xanthobacteraceae > BOG-931. Next base: position 108 of record JBAUGC010000489.1, on the reverse strand, counting down.
GCGTACATGCCGACGCAGCGCACGATGCCAACGTCGAAACATTCGAATTCCGGCTGGGTGCCGGTTTCGGCCATCACGTCGAGATAGGCTTTGACCTTTTCAACCGGA
>JBAUGC010000488.1:0-15056 GCA_049679485.1 Xanthobacteraceae bacterium | reverse complement strand
GAACAAAGGAACACGACGGCCCTGCACGAAGATCTTGCCTGCGGTCGGCCGATAGATGCCGGCAAGAACACGCAACAGCGTCGATTTGCCGGCGCCGTTCTGCCCGATCAGCGCCAGCCGGTCACCGTCGGTCACCGACAGCGAAACATCGGTCAGGGCGCGTACGACCTTTCGGTCGTCCTGTGCGCGGTTGCCGATGAGCCCTCCGACCGTCGTACGCAGGACCGACTTTTTCAGAGATCGCGCCGAGCCGTGATAGAGCGCGAAGTCGACCCCAATATTTTCCAGCGTTATTGATACCATCGCTCGCCGTACCAGTCATTGCTGCTGCGGCAGTGGTCACCGGTCACGTTCCGCATCGGGTTCTCAAAGCCAGTAGGGAACGCGGAAACCGAAGCGATCGTAGAATGCTACTCCACATGCCAGCGAGACCAGCGCGGAGCCTGCCGCAATCAGCCATTGCCGCAGTTCCGGCACCTGATTCAAGAGCGGGGCGCGGATAACTTCGATCACGCTGAACAGCGGATTGAAGTCGACAATCCAGTGATGATTGGCCAAAGAGGAAGGCAACCACATGATCGGCGTAATGAAGAAGAGCAACTGCAGTACTGATGCCACGATCTGCGGAATGTCACGAAATCTGGTGCATAAGACACCGAAGAACAGAACGGCGCCAATCACCAAGATGAGCATGACGGCAAAGCCAACCATCGACAATAACAGGACCGGGGACAAGTTCCATCGGAACACGAGCCAAACAACGGCAATTATGAGAGCATTGTGCAGGAAGATGATAATATTCCGCCACAGCAGCCGCATGACGTGGATCGGCAGCGGAATCGCGTATGCCTTGATGTAGCCACCCGCATGGATAAACACTGAGCAACCTTCAGTGATGCTGGTAATGAAAAAATTCCACACGATAATGCCGATCGCGAGGGACGGAATGTAAGCGGAAATGTCCTGATGGAATAAGCCGGCGTAAAGCAGGCCGATCGCGAATATCATGATGCCGGTGCTGATCGTCAGCCAGAACGGTCCGAGTGTCGTACGCCGGTAGCGGAACCTGACGTCGGCCCAACCGAGCGTCCGCCACAGATCATGACGTTCCAGCGTCGTGGCAATGTCGAGAAGGGCCGGCGATGCCATTACATCCGCACACAATCGTTGGCTGTTTTCGTGGGCGGCGATTGATAGCTTGCGAGTCCAACAGCGTCAACATGGCGTTCCGCGCCAGGATTAGTGATTCTTCGGCTACATGCTGCTGCCGGCGCACGCGGCAACGCCTCAGCCGCTCTTAAGCAATTCAAGATCGGCTTCGGGTTTACGCAGTCCGCTCTCGCGAAATGATTGGTCGTTGCCAGATTTGACGTTGCGAGAAGCCGGCTCATTCCAAAATGGTTTGGACCGCATGAACGACCCGTTCCGGTTCGTCGATCATGCCGTACCAGAGCGGCAGACGCAGAAGTCGGGCCGCCAAATCTTCGGTGTTTTTGAGACGCCCCGCGGTTCGCCCAAAACGGAGGCCCGCGGGCGAATTGTGCAGCGGCACGTAGTGGAATGGCGCACGGATGCCCATTGTCCGCAGTTTCGCTATGACAGCGGCGCGCGTTTCGCCGTCGCGAAGCAACAGGTAATAAATGTGGGCATTGTGATCGCAGTCTTCCGGCACGATCGGCCGGCGGCAACGTCCGCTCTTCTCAAGCGCGGCTAGGCCCTCGTGGTAATGCTGCCAAACGGTGCGGCGCTCCGACAGCAAACGGTCGGCCTGTTCGAGCTGCGCCAGGAGAAAGGCGGCCAAAATGTCGCTCGGCAAATAGGAAGAGCCGACATCGACCCAGGTATACTTGTCGACTTCGCCACGAAGAAACAGGCTCCGGTTGGTGCCTTTCTCACGGATGATCTCGGCGCGCTCGATAAAGCGACGATCGTTGATGATTAAAGCGCCGCCTTCACCCGAGATGACGTTCTTGGTCTCGTGAAAGCTGATGGCGCCGAGATGGCCGATGGCGCCGAGCGGCCGACCTTGGTAACTCGCCAACAGACCCTGCGCCGCGTCTTCGGCGACCAATAATCCGCGGCGATGCGCGATGTCCATGATTTGGTCCATCGCACAGCCCACACCGGCGTAGTGCACAACGAAGATCGCCTTGGTGCGTGGCGTAATGGCGGCCTCGATCAGCGTCTCGTCGAGATTGAGCGTGTCGGCGCGAATGTCGACGAACACCGGTACGGCACCACGCAGCACGACGGCGTTTGCGGTCGAGACAAAGGTGAACGACGGCATGATGACCTCGTCGCCTGGCTGAAGGTCGAAAAGCAACGCAGCCATCTCGAGTGCGGCGGTGCACGAGTGTGTTAGCAATGCCTTGGGCGCATTGAGGCGCGCTTCCAGCCACGCGTTGCAGCGCCGGGTAAAATCGCCATCGCCGGCAGTATGCTCGCTGGCGATTGCTTGCCGGATATTGTCAAGCTCATTACCGGCTGTTTTTGGGCGATTGAAGTCGATAGTCATCAGAGCGTGTTTCCGGCCCGATCCGCCGGATCACCATGAACACGGCAACGAGGCGAGTTTCAGGAAGCTCACGCCAAGTACACGGAGAAACGTAGACCGCACCAAGCCTTAACCGTGGCCTCGGCCGGCGGCTTATAGCTCGTCATGCTTGACTAGGGTAGCGCAAACTTTACCATGCATGCCGTGCAAAATGCGGGATGCGGTCTGCATGCTCCGTGATCAACGGACGGCGGCGCGATGCGGTCCGCCTGGGAGTTCTTCCAATCGTGGACCGCCGTATTCCCGACATCTCAGTCGTGGTTCCGGTATACCGGAGCGAGGCAAGCCTCCCGGCGCTCGCCGCTGCGGTGGACAAGGCGCTCAACGCTGCGAAATTAAGCTACGAGCTGATCCTGGTAAACGACGGTTCGCCCGACCGCTCTTGGCTGGTTATCAAACAACTGGCAACCCGCTACCCCACTATCATCGGGTTCTGCCATCGGCGGAACTTTGGGCAGGACAACGCAATCCTGACCGGTATCCGCAATGCCAGCGGCCGTGCCGTCGTCATCATGGATGATGACTTGCAGCATTCACCCGACGACATCCCAAAGCTTTATGAGGAAATGAACCGCAGCAGCGCTGACGTCGTCTACGCGCATTTTATTGAAAAAAAACAAAAGGCGTGGAAGCGGCTCGGGAGCTGGATCAACGGCAAGTTTGCCGAATGGCTGATCGACAAGCCGGCCGACATCTACATGTCGCCCTTCAAGATCGTCCGCGGTGAAGTCGCCGAGCTCATTGGCGCTTTCGACGGACCGTTTCCTTATGTCGACAGCCTGCTCTTTCAGGTAACCAATCGCTTTTCGTTTATCCGGACCGAGCATCACGCCAGGTTAGCCGGACCAAGCACGTACACTTTCGTAAAATCCCTCAGCGTCTGGAGCCGTCTCGCGTTCTCTTTCTCGGTTAAGCCGCTGCGGCTAGTGAGCTGGGTCGGTATTGCGGCACTGCTGATCAGCATGGTTGCGGCCCTGATGATCATTATCGCGCGTCTGGCCTACCCGCGCGATTTTGGCGAGACCGCCGCGGGCTGGGCTTCTCTGACGGTGATGGTGCTCGTCATCGGCGGACTACAAATGCTGTTCCTTGGTATTCTCGGCGAATATGTCGGACGCACGCACATCAATATTAACAAGAAGCCGCAGGCCGTCGTCGCCGAGACCACAGCCGGCGAAGTCAATCATGTTCAGCAGGTGGCGGTTCGGTGATGATGCCAGGCCACCACGCCATGATCTATGACTGATCCGGCGTATCAATTCCCGAATGAGTTCTTCGACTATATGGATCCCGGCTCCCGGCGGTCCGCGGCGTCCATCGTTGCCCTGCTTGCACCGAAACTGAAACCTAAAAGTGTACTGGACGTCGGCTGCGGGCGCGGCGTTTGGCCGAGTGAATGGAGGAGGGCAGCCGTACTCGACAGCATCGGCGTCGACGGGCCGTACGTCAATCGGGCGAGCCTCGCTATACCCTCCGAAGCCTTCATCGCGTGGGATCTATCGCAGCCTTTGCAGCTCAATCGTCATTTTGATCTGGTCCAGTCGCTCGAGGTGGCACAATGTATCGACGGCGCCGATGCCGACGTATTCGTCGACAGCCTGTGCCGCCACGGCGAACTGATCATGTTCTCGGCGGCCGTCCCCGGCCAAGGCGGCGAACGTCACGTGAATGAACAACCGTTGGAATATTGGCGTGAAAAATTTGCGGTCCGAGGCTACGCCGCATTTGACTGGATTCGGCCGACTATCTCGGCCTTACCGAAAATCGAGCCTTGGTATCGCTACAACTGCCTCTTATACGCCACCGCTCGGATCGCTGCCGGGCTCGCACCAGAAATCCAAGCCGCAAGAATACCGACCGGTTCTCAGGTCGCGGAACTTGCGCCTGCCCTGTGGCGCATGCGAAATGCCGCTTTGCGCGCCTTGCCGGCGGGTGTTGTTCAGCAACTCGCCCTTCTCAAGCACAAGCTGCACAATTTGGTGGGACATTAGTGCCAGCGCTTGGCGTTAGTTCCGCCGCGCCACCACGATGCGGCTGCCGCCGGCCGGGAAGCGGACGCCTACGCCGATGGCGTGCCGTTCAAAGTCGATCACGCGTTCAAAGAGCCAATCCACCGGACGCGGCAATGCGTATTCGACGTCCGGGTAGTAGGTGCTGCTGCGGTTCGCGGCCAGACGTTGGGCCATCATCGCCGGTAGCAGAAAGAACATAAACGAGGTATCGCACAGGACCGAAAAGCCGCTGTCGCGCAGCCTCGCCGAAAGTTCGCCTCGCCGATAGCGCCGCTTATGATCATCGATTTCGTCAACGCGGCTCCATAGCCATGGATGCTGCGGAACGGTGAGGAAAATCACGCCGTCCGGTGCCAGCGCGCGCCGCATCTCGGCGATTGCGTCCGCCTCCCGGTCGATATGCTCGATAACGTCGAAGGCGCCTACCGCGTCGAACTCTCGGTCGTACGGTAGCGCCAGGCAGTCGGCCTGGATGAACTCTACCGGCGGAGATACGCGGCGTGCGGCGTAAGGCAGGCCGTGGAGGTAGATCTCAGAAGCGACCAGCTTCGCCTCCGGCAACACCTCACGCAGACCGGCAAGGACGAAGCCGGGGCCGCAGCCAACCTCGAGAAATGACTTGGCGTTCGGACAATAGCGCGCCACCAGCGACTGGATGATCCCGCGGCGGCCACGGAACCAAAAGCTGCGCTCCTGGCGAGAATCGAAATAGTGGTGCACTCCCTCGGGGGAACCCTCATTGCTCTGGGCGAGCTGGGGCGCGAAACTCAGAAACCCGTCCTGGCACTTCGGCCGCACGCCGCAATTCGGACAAGTCCAGTCGTCACCTTCAAAAGGAGTCCGGCAGGACGGGCACAGCTTCATGGCAGCGCGGTCGCGTGCCGTTTCAGCGGATTTTCGGTCCGGCCAAACACGCCGTAAGCGGATCTGTCCGCAAAGGCAAAGTAAACACACTGAGCGAGCAAGTCGGCCAAAACTTCAAGACGGATCCCGGTATCCGCAGAGCTGGTTGGTAAAATATCAGATTCTTGCATGCACATAGTCGCAGAAGCCAATACCAGTCAATAGTGGCTGATCTGCGCTTTCGCCACGTGGTCGCTGGTCAGTGAACAACGCGACGCCCCACCGTTGACGACGCTGACCTGGCGCCGCAATAGCCAGATGCGCTAGCCGCGTCATTCCAATTACAGCAGCCAAACCGCCGTAGGAAAGATCGCTGCAAATCAAAGCAAAGAGGGAAAGTGTCTCAATACCTCGTTGCAAATGTTCTGTTAGAACAACCACAAGCGGATATCGCAAAATAGGCGGTCGCTTGACCGCAAATGCTTTGGATGCGCTATTATAAAGCGAATCCAGACGCTTGGCGCGCCCTCTGCGCATGGAGATACGAGTGGAAGGCGATTCGCATTTCAAGGAGCGGACGCGTCGGCGATGCTGAAGGGGAACGAGGTGGCCGCGTCCCAGTTGCGCAGCCGCGTGACGAGGGCAGTGGAGAAGTTGCGCGGTTTGGATTGGCCGCGCCTCGTTCTTTTCAACGCGAATCAGCGCGAACCGGCCTATTGTATCCATCTCATCTTGGCGGCCCTGTTCTTTTCTCCTTTTCTTCTATTCGGCCACGTTGTTGCCGCTAGCACCGATTCGCTGCTCGAGAGTTATCCGTCGCTGCTTCTGGCTAGGCAGAACTTTTTGCACGGCTCGCTCGGTCTCTGGAATCCATATGTTTTCTCAGGTATGCCCCGCGCCGCAGAAGCTGTACCGGCCCTGTTCTACCCTGAGCACTGGATTTTGTTCGTTGTCCCGTTGCGGTATCTGTTTTCGACGATAACGTTTTTTGCACTCATCAAAGTCTGGCTTGTGGGCGTTGCCGCCTACCACTTTTATTGTGCGGAGCTCTTGCAGCGCCGCTGGGCTCTGTTCGCGTCGATCGCCTTCCAGCTTAGCGGCATGACGATTTGGCTTCTCGGCGTCTACGTGAGCGGTCTCTCGCTCATGCTGTTTTACCTTATTCTATTAGCACTGATTTGGACCTCCGGCCGACGCAGCAGCCTCGCGAACTATCTACTTTGGTCGTTTGTCACCACGCTGATGCTGATGGCAGGTGACATTGCCCTCTCCTGCTACGCTCTTCTCGCCGCGGGCATTCTCTTTCTCTACCGGACGCTGTCGCGATACGACTTTGAACCCGTGCTCGGTCGGCTCGCGCTATTTACAGCGAGCTCACTAACGGCGTTGGCGATTTTTAGTATTCGGCTGTTTCCGACTCTTGCCGCCCTGCAGACGTCGTCAGCTGAAAGCTGCTGTCTGCCGGATTTTAACAACTCCACGTTCCTAATTGCACGATATTTCGACACCGAGATACTCGGGGTGCATTTTGATGCATCGATCAAATTTTTCCGAAATATTTCGCATCTGTTTGAGGGCTATCATTTGCATTTTGCGGCGCCACAATTTTTTGGCATAGCTGCGGCGCTCCTCGCACTTTGGATGTTGGCGTCGAAAAAAACGCCCAAGGCGGTATTCTGGAGCATTTACGTGATTGTTGGGCTCGCTTCGGTTACGCACGCGCAGCCGTTCGAGTTTTTTTTGCAATATTTGCTTTATCCAATCGGGGCCGTCGTCGGCATCCAAATCCTGTTCATGGTCGGCCTTCCGGCGCTGGCGGCGCTTGGCGGCATGTCGCTGGAGCGATGCGTGCGTCGAGCGAGGTTCCCAAGCTTAACCTTTCAATTGCTCGGTTTCGTGCTCGTCGTGATTGCAATGTTTATTCTTATGATCCTAATAGGAAACATCTATCCGGCGGAGGGCACCGAGCATAATTGGCCGCGCGTTATTGTTATCGGCGTGCTGCTATTCGCCGCCCTGATCCTGTGGGCCAATTATGCCTACCCGGTGCTGGTGCGAGCGTCCGCCCTGCCCATCCTCACGGGCATTGCCGCGGCCGCTCTCTTCGTACTGTTATTCTGGACCAACAGTAACCCGACATTTCTTTCGCACCTGAAAAATATTACGGTACAACTGCTGCTGTTCTCCACTATTGCCGTCGTCCTAACCCTGATCTTGCGCGATCACATAGGACAGGTAAGGCGGTTCGGGTTATGGGGTGGCGTTATCCTCGTTCCACTTTGCCTTTTCGTCACTCTTTATCCGTGGACCGAAATATTGAGACTTACGGTGCCGCACGAGGAAGGCCTAATTTTAGCAGGCCTGGGTGCGCTACGCTTCGCTTTAGGTGTCGCGATACTTTTTATGGTCGTACGCCTCGCGCAATCGCGGCAACTGCCTCCGCGCGGCGTTTACATAGTGTTCGTGGCATTGTTGGTCGCAGAACAGGTGCCGGCTGGCAAGATCGACGGCCACATCGGCGACAATCCGTTCTATGCGAGCGCGTTGTTGTATCCACGCTTGCGGCCCCTGATAGATGCCGACAACAAAACTGTCGATTTGGCGGACTACCGCGTAAATTCTCCAAACACCTTGCTTCGGCTGCAATTCATCATCGAAACCTTCGGGCCGACCAAGGGGCCATGCGCGAACATCAACGCAGCTTATGGTATCCGCTCCTACGGAGGTTATATCGATGTCGTGCCTGATCGGCTCGTGCAATTCATCAGAAATTGGACCGCTGTACCGGGAACCTTATGCATCCCGGCAAACCTGAGCGACGATCGTCTGCTTGATCTTTTCGCCGTCGGCTATCGATACGACCCGAAGAGCGCCACGATAATCCGACGTCCCAGCGCGCTATCGCGGTTCATGCTGTTTACCAAATTCGATGTTGTCTCCGATGACCAAACAGAGCTTCAGCTCCTAAAAGGTTCCGAATTCGATCCGCGTGACAAGATCGTCGTGCAAGCGGGGCCGGGCTTCGACAGTCATTCTTCCAGGTTCAACGGCCAAAGCGTCGCTTATAAGGATATCAGCGCCGACCGCGCCGAGTTGCGGGTGCAGACCGACCGCCCGGCGATATTATTATTTAATGATTCCTTCGATGGCGGATGGAAGGCGAAAGTCAACGGCCAGCCGCAGAAGGTCATGAGCGCAAACTACAATTTCATGGCGATCCCAATACCGGCGGGCGACAGCAATGTTGTCCTCGAGTATAAGCCGTTCGCTTTTCAAGTTGGCGCAGTTTGCGCCACCGCGAGCCTGATAGTTATGGTGCTCGCGTTCGCCGTCTACCTTGTCCGCCGTCGACAGGCGGGCCGAACAAGTGTGGTTGCGCCATGACCGCGGCCGCTTCCTTGCCTTTCTTTGGTCGGTACCGCGTTCTCTGGATCATGGTGCTTGTGCTGACGGTAGTTTCGCTCATCCAGATCAAGTCTGGCGGCATTGGCAAAAAGTTCAAGGCAGAACACGTCACTTCAATTAATGAGTGTTTGAAAGACGAGGGATATGCAGCGACGCTACAAGTCCTCTGTACCTACAAGGGTTATAATGTAATCCGTTTCGGTGACTCGTATTTCGTAATTGCACAGGAACTTGGTGCCATTGATTTGCCGGCCATCATCGCACACGAGGCGCCTCCTCCAGTAGCGACGAAGTTTATGGTTGCCAGCAACCTTTCGAGGGTCAAGGCTATTTTAGAGGCTTATGCCAATACTGATGAACCTCCGAAACTCCTGTACGATTACTACGGTTATAACGTACTCCGCGTCGGGCAATTCTACGTCGCGGTTTCGCAGGCGCTCGGTGATATTGATGTCCTTGCCGTCCTGACACACACTGCGGCTTCGCCTCCACCTGAGCGGTTTATAGTTGCTCATGACGTTTGGAGCTTAAAAGCTTTGGTACTTTACATGAGGGCGACGCTATTCTTGAGAGCTGCGGTGAAGGCTGAGGTGAGTCTTATGGAAGCAATCTCACGCATAAGAGCGAAGTGGCACGTGTAAGGTCGAAGGTGTCGTCTGACCTGCAGTGGCTTTCGAAGTCATTGGAAGTAGATTCCTTATGATGCCGGCGTCCAGGCATGGAGGCAAGAATCCCGCGAGTTCAAGCTCGGGTTGTGCGCCGATGATGGATTGTGCGAGTCTCGTACGCGCATGGATCTGAAGACTTCAAGGCAGCATCTGGCAGGCGGAGCCGTCAGCCTTGATCCTTGCGGTGAACTGGCGCAATAGGACAGTGGCACGACCGTCGTTTTGTTCATGCAATAATAAGGCTTTATGAGCGTAAATAGCGACTTCTGGTACGGCAAAAGCGTGTTGGTCACGGGTCACACCGGATTCATGGGTGGCTGGCTTGCCGTGCTTCTGAAGGAATTCGGCGCGAGAGTTGCTGGCTATGCGTTGCCGCCACCGACAACGCCGTCATTTTTCGACGCGGTAGGACTTGACGAGTTGTTGGCGGACGATGTCCGGGCCGATGTCCGCGATCTGACGAAGCTGTTGAATGTGGTTCGGGCGCATAGGCCGGAGATCGTGTTTCATCTTGCCGCCCAGCCGCTCGTGCGGGAAGCGTATCGCCGCCCGATCGAAACTTTCGACATCAACGTCATGGGCACCGTCAACGTCCTTGAGGCCGCGCGTCAAGCAGCCAGCGTCCGGAGTATCGTCGTCGTCACGACCGACAAGGTCTATGAGAACTTGGAACTGGATTGGGAGTTTCGAGAAAACGATCGGCTCGGTGGCCGCGAACCGTACGGCGTGAGCAAAGCGTGCGCCGAGCTTGTCGTCGAGGCTTATCGCCAATCATTTCTCGCCCCGAATAACATCGGTGTGGCAACCGTGCGTGCCGGCAACATTATCGGGGGCGGGGATTGGGCCGCGGAACGCCTTGTTCCCGACATCGTGCGTGCTTTCTCGACCGGCGTCACGCTTGCAATTCGCAATCCTTGCGCGACGCGGCCATGGCAGCATGTGCTCGAGCCGCTCCGTGGCTGCCTCATTCTTGCGGAAGCGCTGTTTGACGACCCGGTTCGCTTCGCCGCAGGTTGGAATTTTGGCGCGGCGCGGGAAGATCAGCGGCCGGTGTCGTGGATCGTCGAATATTGCGCACGCCAGTGGGGCGAAGCTGCGCACTGGAAGGTCGATAGCGGCGTGCATTCCTACGAGGCGCAGCGCCTCGGCTTGGCCAGCTCCAAGGCCGAGATACAGCTGGGTTGGAGGCCAATCTGGCATCTTGACGCCGCGCTCGACCGGACACTCGATTGGTACCGCGCCATGATTGCCGGTCGCGATATGCTCGAGCACACCCGGGCCCAAGTGCGTGAAGCCGTTCCCGCCGCACCGCAGGGATTGCTGCTAAGGTCTGCCGAGTAGGGCGAACAATGCGATGTCGCTACAGTAACGGCGTGCCGAGGCAGTCATGAAGCATCCCGAAGACGCTCCGGTGAGCAAGTCGATCCAGATCATTTGCCCGGTCTACAATGAGGAGCTAAACGTAAAGTATTTTTACGAACGTTATCGCGCCGTACGAGATCGTATGACCGATAACTATCGGCTTGAATAGAGTTTCATTGATAACGCCTCCACGGATCGGACGCCTGAGCTCATTACCGAGCTCCGCGCCCAGGACCGCAGCGTGCAACTGATTACGCACTCACGCAATTTTGGCTATCAGGCGTCTTTGCTCTGCGGTCTCACCAATCTAGAGGGCGACGCTTACGTTATCATCGACGTTGACTGCGAAGACCCGCCCGAGCTGATCCCGGAATTTGTGGAAAAATGGGAAGACGGCTACGACCTGGTCTACGGCGATCGCAAGCTGCGCTCGGAGAGCCCGGCGGTGGCCATGGCGCGTCGGGTGTTTTACCGCGTCACGCGGAAAATTGCCGACTCCGATTTCATCATCGACATGGCCGAGTTCTCGTTGTTCAGCCGGCGCATGCGCGACGAGGTATTGAGTCACGCTTCCACCTTTCCCTTCGTTCGCAGCGATCTTGCTTACGCCGGTTTCCGTCGCTTCGGTATCAGGTACAAACGCCAGCCGCGCCGTTTCGGCAGCACGCACTACAATTTTTGGCGGATGGCAAAATTTGCTGTCGGCGGCATTCTCAGCGCTTCCACGTTTCCGTTGCGCGCCGTCGCCTATGTCGGCATTCCGCTGGTGTTGGTCGATCTTGTCACAGCGGTCCTGCAGATCATCGGGATCGGTGTCCCGCTGGCCGCAATCCTAATGGTTAACCTCGCATTCGTAAGTCTTTCGCTCGTCTCCCTCGCGCTTTACGTCGCACGGATCAGCAAAGACGTGATCGGCCGTCCGGTTTTCATCGTTGACGAGCAGCGGTCCGCGCTCAATCAACGACTGCCCAGCGTGCGGCAAGTGCGTCCGCGAATGCCGGTGACCGCGGGGCAGCAATGAAGACCGTGATCCTTGCCGGCGGGCTCGGCACGCGGCTCAGCGAAGAGACGGAGTTGCGGCCCAAGCCAATGGTCGAGATTGGTGGCCGTCCAATTCTCGTCCACATCATGGAGCTCTACGCCGCCCAAGGCTTTGAAGAGTTCATCATCTGCCTTGGTTACCGAGGCTATATCATCAAAGAATACTTCCAGAACTATCTGTTGCATCAAAGCGACGTTACCTTCGACTTTCAAAACGGCAATCAGATGATCGTTCATCGGTCGGGTCTGCCGCAGTGGAAGGTGACGCTGGTCGAGACCGGACAGGATACGCAAACCGGTGGCCGCCTCGCACGGGTCGCACCGTACGTCGGCGGCGAAAGATTCATGCTGACTTATGGCGACGGCGTCGCCAATGTCGACCTTCGTAAACTCGTTGCGCTTCATGAGGCGCGCGGCAAGCTGGTGACTATAACGGCGGTGCGCCCGCCCGGCCGTTTCGGCGCGTTGGTATTCGCAGAGGACCAGCAGCAGGTCGTCCACTTTGAAGAAAAGCCGATGGGCGACGGGGGCTGGATCAACGGCGGCTTTTTCGTGCTCGAACCGGGCATTTTCGCCTATCTCGAATCAGACGCGACGGTACTTGAACAGGAACCGCTGCAACGGCTTGCGGCCGATGGGCAGCTGCACGCTTACCGTCATCAGGGATTCTGGTGGGCAATGGACACCCTGCGGGACAAACGCTATCTAGACGGCCTGTGTTCAGGCCCGCAGCCGCCGCCGTGGAAACGCATCTAGGGCGTGGAAAGACAGCTCGCAACAGCAAATCGCAAGGTCGAGGAGGCGGGGGTGAGCAGATCCGCGTTCGCGGAACATTATCAATGCCGGTCCTGCTCTTATCAGGATCTGCAGCTCATCGTCGACCTCGGCTCACAACCGCTTGCCAACTCCTTCCTCAGCCGCGACCAGCTGCTGCAGATGGAGCCGACCTATCCGCTGCCGGTGCTTTATTGCTGCAACTGCCATCTCGTGCAGATTCCGCCGGCGACAAACGCGCACGCGATTTTCAGCGACTATCTCTATATGTCGTCGTACACGCGAAGCTGGGTTGACCACGCGCGTGCTTACGTCGAAAAGGTGACGCAGCGGTTCAATCTTGGCTTACAATCTCGCGTCATCGAGATCGCCAGCAATGACGGCTACCTCCTGCAGTTCCTTTGCCGGAAAGGGATTCCAGCGCTCGGCATCGAGCCGGCGGCCAACGTCGCCAAGATCGCCGAGGAAAAGGGCATCCCGACCCGGGTCGCGTTCTTTGGGAAGGAGACCGCGCATGCGTTGATTGCCGAAGGTCTCGCCGCGGACCTGACTGTCGCCAATAATGTCCTGGCGCACGTGCCCGATCTAGATGATTTTGTCGGGGGCTTTGCCATAATTCTGAAAACCGAGGGCGTCGCCACGTTCGAATTTCCGCATCTGGCAAATCTGATCGGTCAGACGCAATTCGACACGATTTATCATGAGCACTTCAGCTATATTTCGCTGATTGCCGCCAGCTCGTTTTTCTCCCGGCATTCGTTACGCGTCTTCGACGTCGAAAAGCTGCCGACACATGGCGGGTCACTGCGGCTGTACGTGTGTCGCGACAACGCCGGCTATGCGACCACGCCTGCGGTTCATGCGCTCATCGAGGAGGAAAAGAAACTTGGCCTTGACCGGACTGAGACGTTCCAGAGTTTTGCCGGCGCTTGCCGCCGGGTCAAAAATGATCTTTTGAAGTTTCTCATCACTGCGGCGGAGGACGGCAAGCTGGTGTGCGGTTACGGCGCGCCAGCTAAGGGCAATACGCTGTTGAATTTTTGCGGCGCGCGTACGGATCTCATTGCTTTCACAGTCGATCGCAATCCGCACAAGCAGAACCGATTTCTTCCGGGAACGCACATTCCCATTTTGCCTCCCGACGAGATTGCTGCAAAGAAGCCGGACTATGTGCTGATCTTACCGTGGAACATCAAAACCGAGATTTGCCAGCAGATGGATCAGATCCGCAGCTGGGGAGGAAAATTCCTTGTTGCCGTGCCGAAGTTGAACGTGTTCTGACACGCCGAGATATCGAGAGATGCAATTTAAGGATACGGGTTTTGCCGGTCTTTTTTTGATAGAACTCAATGTCGCTCGGGACGAGCGCGGCTATTTCGCGCGCACATTTTGTGCGGATACGTTCAAAGAGCATGGCCTGCAGACGGATTACCCGCAAAACGGCACTTCGTTCAACGCAAAATCCGGTACGGTGCGGGGCATGCATTTCCAGAAGCCGCCGCATGGCGAGGTCAAGCTGATTAGATGTACGCGAGGCGCTATCCATGACGTGGTTATCGATATTCGTCCCGGCTCGGCTACATATCTGATGCATTTTGATGTCGAACTCGCCGAAGGGGACGGCCGCGAGCTTTACGTGCCGGACGGGTTTGCCCACGGCTTTCAGACCTTGCGCGATGCGACCGAAGTTCACTACATGCTGTCGACGCGATATGTACCGGCAGCGGCGAGCGGCTTTCGCTGGGACGATCCTGCCTTCGCGCTGTCCTGGCCGGGGCCAATCACGGTGATTTCCGACCGGGACCGGAAGTGGCCATTGCTTGATGGAAGAACGGATGCATGAAGCTCCTGGTGTTCGGGGCCTATGGACAGGCGGGCACGTCCTTGCGGTCGCTGGCCGAGGGGCAGGGTTTCGTTATTGACGCGCCCCGACGGGCGGTCCTGGATGTGCGCAATACGCAAGACGTTGCGCAATACATCAAGGCAGCGCGCGCCGATTGGGTGGTGAATTTCAGCGCCTTCCATGTGCTCGAAGCGTGCGAGGACGATTTTGCAGAGGCGATGCTGGTCAACGCTGTTGCAGTACAGGCGATGGCAGCGGCCTCGCGCGCTGCCAGCGCGAAATTTCTGAGCGTCAGCACCGACTACGTTTTTGACGGGAGGAAAGCTGAGCCGTGGCGCGAGGACGATAAGTCGCGTCCGCTGCAAGCTTACGGCGTGTCCAAGCGCGCCGGCGAACTATCGGCTTTGGCCGCGGCTCCGGAGCGCACGTTCATCGTGCGTACGTGCGGCTTATATAGCCGTAGTGGCAGCCGCGATCGCGGCGGCAACTTCATCGAGAAGCGGTTGGCCGAGGCTCGCAACCGCGACGAGATAGAGATCGGCTCAGATCTTGTC
>JBAUGC010000487.1:0-9285 GCA_049679485.1 Xanthobacteraceae bacterium | reverse complement strand
ATGATCAAATCGTGGGTGTTTGAGTTTTTTGCCACACCGGATGCGCTGGCCGAGCGTTTTGATCCGGCCGAATCCCAGCGGTTCTTCGACGCTTATCTCGATCTCTGGTCCAGTGCGGAGTCGGCCGGCTTCGACGGCATTTTCTTCAGCGAGCACCATTTCGGCGCGAGCTACTCGCCGTCGCCCAATCTCCTGATCGCCAACGTCGCGCTGCGAACCAGGAAAATACGGCTCGGCGTGCTGGGCGTCGTGCCGCCTTACCACTCGCCATGGCAACTGGTCGAAGAAATCGGCATGCTCGATCATTTGACCGGTGGCCGGCTCGAAATCGGCACCGCAGCGGGCATCCCGCAGGAACTCGCCTTGGTCGGGCTTGGCGTCGACGAAGCGCGCGCCCGTTACGATGAGGCCGTGGAGATTCTCGACAAAGCGCTGATGGAGCCGGTGATCTCGCATCACGGAAAGTTCTGGAATTTTGACAATCTGCGGCTGACGCCCCGGACTATTCAGCAGCCGCATCCGCCGAAATGGGTCACCGTCATCAGCGTGTCGTCGGCGCGCAAGGCGGCCCGGCGCGGCGCCAAGATATCGACCGCCTTCCACCCGCAGGACAAGGTCATCGAGATCTTCGACGCCTATCGCGACGAGGCGGCAAAGGCAGGACGCAAAGTTGGCCCAGACGATCTTTGTATTCGCCGCCAGGTGATTATGGTGCAGGACAAGGAAGGGCTCGCCAAGCGGCGGCAGGCTTTCCACGAATTCATCAAGCTCGATCCGCGCGCCAATCTGCCGGATCGACCTGCGGCGATCGATTCGCCCGCGGTGCACAGTTTCACGATCGGCGAGGATGAATTCATCACCGGCACAGCAGCCGACATTGCCGAACAGATCATCGCTCAATGCCAAAGCGCCGGCGCCGGTCATTTCGCGGCGCTGTTTGACCGGCTGGCGACGCCGGCGCAGTTGATGGAGTGCTACCGGGATTTCGGCGGGGTGGTTATTCCTAAGCTGCACAGCACCAAAGTCTAGGTGTGTGCCGCCTCTGCTGCGGCGGCCTGGCCAGAGGCCAGATAAGCGCCGTGCAGGATTTCCGGATGGAGCCGCAATTCCTCGCAGCTGCCCGAGAATGCTACGGCGCCGCGTTCCATGACGTAGGCGCGCTTGGTCAGGCTCAGCGCCAGCGTCGTGAATTGCTCGATCAGCAGAATGCCGACGCCGCGTCGGGCGATTGTCTGGATGGTCTCGGCGAGCCGGCTGACGATTGACGGCGCGAGCCCGAACGACAATTCGTCGATCAACAGGTAGCGCGGCCGCGAGATCATCGCCTGAGCGATCACCACCATCTGCTTCTGACCGCCGGAAAGAAGCTGCGCGGGTGTCGAGAGGCGGCTTCGCAGCTCCGGAAAGATTTCCAGCGCCGCCTCGATTTCGAGGTCGGCGTCGCGCCGGGTGTGCATCAAGGCGGCGGCGGCGAGATTGTCGCGCACTGAGAGGCCGACAAGAACCGGATGGCCCTCGAGCACCAGCGCGACGCCCTGCCGCCGGACTGAATCGGGGGACTGCCCAAGCAATGCGACGCCGCCGCAGGAAATGTCGCCGCTCAGTGCCGGCAAGATCCCGGCGATGGCCAGAACAAGAGTGGATTTGCCGGCTCCGTTGGCGCCCAGAAGCGCGGTGATTTCCCCCGGCGGAATGCTGATCGAAACATCGCGCAGGACCGGACGGCCGCCGCGCGCGACAAAGAGATTACGGACTGTCAGTTCCTGCTCCGCCATCGGCCTACTCGCGTCCCAGATAGGCGCGGCGCACGACCGGGTCGTCGAGCACTGAGCGGGTTGGCCCCATGGCGAGGCGCTTGCCGAAATCGAGCACCAGCGTTTCGACGCAGACCGAGGCGATGAGATCGGCGTCGTGGTCGATGAGCACAAGCTGGCAATCGAACACCGAAGGAATTTCCACCAGCAGGCGGCGGAGCCGTTCGGTTTCGACTTCGTTCAGACCCGCGCCGGGCTCGTCCATCAGGATGACACTGGGCCGGCCAATCAGGGTCTTGGCGATTTCGACCATGCGGCGTTCGAACAGATTGAGCTGACGGCCGAGCGTGTTGCGCCGCTCGCCGAGACCGAC
Source organism: Xanthobacteraceae bacterium (assembly GCA_049679485.1). Classification (GTDB taxonomy): domain Bacteria; phylum Pseudomonadota; class Alphaproteobacteria; order Rhizobiales; family Xanthobacteraceae; genus BOG-931. Next base: position 7,158 of record JBAUGC010000487.1, on the reverse strand, counting down.
AAACTCGATCGCCGCATCGACCTCGCGCCGGGCGCTGGCGCGGTCGCTCGAAACGTGATCCGCGATCGCCTGGATATTTTCGATCGCCGTCAGTTCGTCGACCACCAGCTCCTGCTGAAAGGTCCGTCGCAGTCCAATGCCGACACGGTGGCGCGGCGACAGCGGCAGCAACAGCGTGTCGTTCAACAGGATCGTGCCCAAGACCGGCGTGACGAAGCCGGAGAGCACGTTGACCAAAGTCGTCTTGCCCGCGCCATTGGGACCGATCAGCCCGCAAATCGGCGCGTCGAACTGGGCGTCGAGCGCATCGAGCGGCGTGATGCCGCCAAATTGCACGGTCAGCGCGTCAATCTTGATCATGGTGTGCGCTGCGCCCGGAACTTCTCATACAGCCGTTCGGCCAGGATCGTGAGTTGGCCACCGAGCCCGAGTGGATCGCGCAAGGCGAACAACAATGCGGCGCCGAACAGCATGAAGCCGACATTGGTGTTGACGTTGAGGTCGATCAGCAGCGCCGGAATGAAGCGCGTCAACAGGCCGCCCAGGAACGCGCCGAGCCAGACATTGTAGCCGCCCAGCAACGTGCCGATGAAAATCACAATTGAGTTGGTCGTCGGGAATGCCGAGGCATCGAGCTGGCCAAATAGTCCGGCCAACAGCGCGCCGGCGACGCCGGCGACAAACCCCGAGAGCGCAAATGCCCACGCCTTGTAGAAGACGATCCTGACGCCGGAGGCGATCGCCATCTGCTCGCTCTTGCGGATCAGGGCCCAGGCGCGTCCGGGCTTGGTGCGGCGATGCGCCTCGACCAGAAAGATGCAGAGCACGGTCACGACAGCGACGAACAGAAAGTAGGCGGTGTCGCTGGAAGCAAAGATCGGTCGCGCCATGTTGATGCGGTCGTTGCCGCTGGCGCCGACCTGGCCGAGGAACCCGGGTCCGCCGACCGGAAAGCTGATGACGATGGACACAGTTTGAAAGGCACCCGCGAGCATCAGCGTGACCAGCGCCAGGTAAAGGCCGCGCATGCGCAGCGCCGGCAAGCCCCAGATCATGCCGATCACCGAGGCGCCAACACCGCCGGCCAGTATGGTCACGAAGAAGGGTGGATGAATGGAGTGATAGACCCGCAGGCTCACCCAGCCGCCGACCCCGACCAGCGCCCACTGGCAAAGCGACACCAGACCGAGTTGCCCGTAAAGCAAAGCGCAGCCGAGCACGGCCATGGTCATGCAATAGGCCTGGGTGAAATTGGACAACCAATAGCCGCCGCAGGTTGCCGCAATAATTCCGGAGACGACGCCGACTACCACAACGATCACGGCGGCCCGCATGCCGGGCGAAAATTCGGGCGGCAAGGCGAAGCGAACGACCTCGCTCTTGCCGCCTTCGACCTTGGCGATGTCGGCCTCGGCGATTTCGGTCATTCGCGCGCTCCGACGCCCTGACCCGCACCGACGATCATCAGGAAAATCAGGGCGGCGATGTAGGGGCCCGCGCTGCGCAAGTTGGCGATCTCGGGCGAGGTCGCGATCAGCAGCGCCTCGATGAGGCCCGAGACGATCCCGCCAATGAACGCGCCCGGCAGCGACGACAAGCGGGCCATGATCGCGGCGGCGATGGCGGGAATGACCAGAAAGGTCAACGTGCCCGGATCAAGGCGATTGATATTTGCCAACAGGATCCCGGCGATGCCGGCAAACATGCCGTTGACCAGCCAGGCGATGGAATCGATCTGCACGACACGTACGCCGATGGCAGCACTGATGTGGCGGTCGCTGGCAAGCGCTCGCATGCCGAGGCCGATGCGCGTCCGGCTCAACACCAAGCCGATACCTGCCGCCATCGCCAGCGACAGACCAAGCGCGATGAGACGTGTCACCGTCAGCCTGACGCCGAACAGCATGACAAAGTCGAAATCGGTCGGCAGGACCAGGCGTCGAGCAACGCCGACGCCCCAATAGAGCGCCATGCCGCCAAACAGAAACAAAGCCAATCCAAGTGTGGCGATGGCGCGCACCACCCGGTCGCGATGCGCCAAGCGGGGGGCGAAAATGCGCCCGTAACCGTAAGCGATCCCGGTCGATACCGCGATGCCGACGACCCAGCCGATTGGCGCCGGGACGCCGTCCTGCGCCAGCTCCCAGGCAAGGAAGGCGGACACGCCGCCAAAAGCGCCGAAAGCGAAATTCAGCGTACCCGATGCCCGATAGAGAATGACCAGGCCGACGCTGGATAGCGCGTAGACCGCGCCCAGTCCGATTCCGGAGGCGATGAAAGGCAGCAGACTCATGTTGAATGCCGACCAATGTTCATTGGTTGGGCACTCCGCCGGATGCTTGAACGTTTCCCCTGCCGGCGATCCTATAGACGGTACCGAGCGGTGTCAGCAGTCATAACACCGCGCCCACTTCTCGGCCGCCCACTCCTAAGGACTGTCGCGCGCCCACTCGTCAAAGGCGGCAGGCGGTCTCTCGTCCGACGTTCTTGGCCACCCTTATTTGTTCGATTCACGAACACTCGGTTTTGTTCGATTCACGAACAATCGATCAACAGTGCCAGTGCAGTTCAACCGTTCCCGATTTTCTTCTCTCGGGACCGCATCGCTCCGGTGAGCACGAAGCGGCGCGCTTGAACTTCAATGTGCGACCTCATAACCTCTCACCTGAGAATAGACAGGACTCGTCGTCGCTCTTTGGCGCCTCAGCCAACCTCCGAGTGCGAGCGGCCTCGAGCAACAGGGAGGTGATAATGATCGGCAATGCCCGTTTCGATTTCATTCATTTCATGCACTACACCGCTTTGCCGGAGAATCAGAAAGAATTTCCGTCGCTATGGGTCGACTTTCCCAACAAGTATTTTGATCCCGAGCGCGGCTATGAACTGTATCAGCGTTACCTGTCGCAGCTCGTGCTTGCGGACAAGCTTGGCTTTGACGCCATCGTCGTCAACGAGCATCACAACACCGCTTACAGCATGATGCCGGCGCCGAATCTGATTGCGGCGACTCTGATCCCGCAGGTCAAGAACGCGAAGATTTGTGTATGGGGGACCCCGCCTAACCTCGAACATCCCAATCGCCTGGCGGAAGAATACGCCATGCTTGACGTGCTCTCGCAGGGCCGCCTCGAAGTCGCGTTCCCGCTCGGCACCGGCATGGAATACTGGTCAAATTCGGTCAATCCGGCCACCGCGCGCGAACGCCACCGCGAATCCATCGACATTATTCTGCAGGCCTGGACGCAGGATGGACCGACCAGCTATTACGGCGACTTCTATACTTATCGTTATCTCAATCCGTGGCCGCGCCCGGTGCAGAAGCCGCATCCGCCCTGCTACATCGTCGGCACCGGCAGTCCGGAAACCATCGATCTCGCGGCAAGGCTTGGCTTCGGTTACGCGTCGGTGTTCGTCACCAAAACGCGCGCCCGGGAACTCAACGAGGAACTGCGCCGTGGCGCCGCCGAGCACGGGCACCAGATCCGGCCGGAGCAGCTGCCGTTGCAAGTGATCACCTACGTCGCCGAAACCGAGCAAAAAGCCAAGGAAGAGGCAGTCGAGCACATCCAATATTTCTTCGAGGATGCGCTGCGCACCACACCGACATTTCTCGCTCCGCCCGGCTATCTTTCGGTCGACCAGTTGAAGAAGCGCGCGGCGCTCGCCGACAAGCTCCATGGCGCCTTCAGCTTCGACAACATCAGCGAATCATTCTTCGTTGCCGTCGGCACCGCCGATCAGGTTGTCCAGCGTCTCGAAGAGTGGGCTGAGAAGATGGGTACCAACCACTTCGTCATGTTTGGTGCGATCGGCAACATGCCGAACTGGAAGGTGGTGAAGAACCTGAGCTTGATTGCGCAGGACGTCATTCCGCGGATGCGGACGCGCATGCCGGTGCACCACCGCGTGGCCGCCGAGTAAGGAGGATGCCCATGGCCAATCCCTTTCCCGCGCAGTTCAAGCGCGAAGAGCACACCATCAACGGCATCAAGACCGTTGTGCTGACGGCCGGCCGCGGCGAGCCGCTGGTGTTCCTGCACGGCGCGGGCATCTGGCACGGCATCAATTTTACCACGCCGTGGACGGAGAAATTCAAGGTCATCGTGCCGTTTCATCCGGGCTTCGGCGAATCCGCCGACGATCCGTCGATCTCGGACATGCACGATTACGTCATGCACTATCTCGACCTGTTCGATACGCTCGGCATCGAGCGGATGCGGCTCGTCGGCTTCTCGCTGGGCGGCTGCATGGCCGCGAAGTTTGCGGTCGAGCACGGCCACCGCGTCGAGCGGCTGGTTCTGGTCGGTCCGGCAGGGCTGCGTGACAAAGCCCATCCCGGCCCCGATTTGTTCAAGCTGCCGCCCGATCAAATCCCGGCGATGCTGGTTTCCAATTTCGACGTCATCAAGCCGTATCTGCCGGAGAAGCCCGATCTGGACTTCATGGGTGAGCGCTATCGCGAAGGCGCAACGCTGGCACGGCTGTGGTGGGAGCATCCCTGGGACAAGAAGCTGCCGCGCTACCTGCACCGGCTGACGATGCCGACGCTGTTGGTCTGGGGCGAAGACGATCGTCTCATCCCGGTGCAGCAGTCGCAAATCTGGCGCCGATACATTCCGAAGGCGGACATTCAGATTTTCAAGGGCGCCGGCCACCTGGTGCTCGATGAGAAGCGGGAAGCAGTTGATGCGGTGCAGCGCTTTCTGTCCTGAAGTTTCGACTCATGTCTCGGGGCCGCTGGAATGCTCTACCGAAAATGGGAGCGGTATTCTTTTTGTGCCTATGATTGTCGGTTCTTGTACGGGCTGTTAGCCTGAAGACTGGCGCGGTGGTGCGCCGCAAAAATGGCTGGGGAGGTACAATGGAAAATCTGAGAGGTTACTTGGTTCCGCTGGCGCGGCTGCTGATGGCCAGCCTGTTTATTTGGGCTGGTTATACGAAGCTTTTCGTATTTGGTCCAAGTGGAACAGCGCACTATTTCGCCAGCGTACACATACCGATTCCCGACGTTGCGGCTTGGGTGGTTATCGTTATTGAGCTTCTCGGTGGTTTGATGATTCTCGTCGGCCTGCAGACCCGTTGGGTTGCGCTTGTGCTGGCGATAGTTTGTCTGATCAGCGGTTTCGGCGTCCATCTCCCAGTCGGGGATATGGCCAACATGACCAATTTCTACAAGAACTTGGTGATGACGGGCGGGTTCCTCTACGTGTTCTCGTTCGGCGCCGGTATGTGGAGCATCGACGGTCCTGGCAAGTAAGCAGCGTTTAGACGCCCGATAGACGGGGCGAATTCTTCCGCCCCGTTAACGTTTTGCCCGTTCTGCCGTTCGACGATCCGTAAGACTTGCGGCGTAAATGCCCGTCTGCGGGTGTCGAATACGTTCGGCATGCCGGAGACCTTTGAGCTGACATTCGAGCATGGGCGGACGCGCCGCCTTTGCCGCGTGATTTGGCGGGCCAATGACAAGCTCGGCGCGATGTTGGAGACCTGTGCTTCGCCGGCGTCAGCATGAAGCGAGAATGACAGCGACGCGAGTGCTAAAATTCCGCGACCGCGCGGATCAGCCGCTCAATGTCCTCGGGCCGCGACAGGCGGTGATCGCCGTCCTTGACCAGCGTAAGAACCACGTCGTCGCTCGCCAACCGCGAAACCAGCTCTACCGCGTGATGCCACGGCACGTCCGGGTCTTCGACGCCCTGCAAGATGCGCACCGGGCATCCGGTTTCGATCATGCCGCCCAACAGCAGGTGATTGCGGCCCTCATCGATCAGCTGCCGGGTGACGAGATAGGGCTCGGCCGAATATTCGGATGGCCGCGCCCAGACGCCTTTCTCTTCAAGCGCGCGTTTGATCTCGGGGGTAAACTGCTTCCACATCAGCTCTTCGGTGAAATCCACCGCCGGCGCAATCAACACCAGCCCCGCCACCGATGCCGGTCCCGCTTGCGACCGCTGCCGCAACACGCGGACCAGCAGCAGCGCCAGCCAGCCGCCCATCGACGATCCGACCAAAATCTGCGGCCCCTGGCAGCAGGCGTCGAACACCCCGAGTGCGTCGGCAAGCCAGCGGCCGATCGTACCGTCGGTGAATTCGCCGCCCGATTCGCCATGCCCCGAATAATCGAAGCGGACGCAGGCGCGGCCGGCCTGCTCGGCCCAGTGCGCCAATGCCTCGGCCTTGGTGCCCTTCATGTCAGACTTGTAGCCGGACAGCCAAAACAGCCCGGGCGACTGCCCCGGGCGCTCGCGCACCGCGATGCTGCGGCGCTCGTTTGCCGTTCCAATTTCCAGAAATTTCAGGCTGTTATCGTTCATCGCACTCTATGTAACGTCACTTTGAAAGCGTCCCGGAGTGACCGAACATAATCACGTCACGCACTGGTTCGCCAACAATCCTGCTCGCAATAACGTTGACTTATGACCGGAAACTCCCGATCTTCTGCGTTCGCTGTAACGACTAAAAGGAGAAAAGCACCATTCGTCGACCAATCAGAACCGCGCAACCTGCCGCTAAGGAAGGTCCGCGCATCAACGAGGAGATCCGCGTCCGCGAGGTCCAGCTCATTGACAAAGATGGCGCCAACCACGGCGTCACGGAAATTAGCGCCGCTATCGCCCTGGCCCAGGAAGCGGGCCTTGATCTGGTGGAGATCGCGCCGAACTCGTCCCCGCCGGTCTGCAAGATTCTCGATTACGGCAAATACAAATATCAGGCCCAGAAGAAGGCCGCCGAAGCCCGCAAGAAACAAAAGGTCGTCGAGATCAAGGAGATCAAGCTGCGGCCGATGATCGACGATCACGACTATGAAGTGAAGATGCGGTCGATCCAGCGCTTCTTCGAGGAAGGCGACAAGGTTAAGGTCACGCTGCGCTTTCGCGGCCGCGAAATGGCGCATCAGGAACTCGGCTACAAGTTGCTCGATAGGGTCAAGGGCGATACGTCCAAAATCGCCAAGATCGAGCAGGAACCCCGGTTCGAGGGCCGCCAGGTCGTGATGGTGCTGGCGCCGCGCTAAGGCTCGCGGCGGCATTTGCCAATTTCGGCCGCCTCTGCCATAACCCCGCCCTTCCACCGCCCGGCTCATCAGGGCTGCCGTGGCGGCGGAAAGTGCTCATCAGCACACGATCGTTAGATCGTTCGCGCTGCCCCCTTCTGGCC
>JBAUGC010000486.1:0-7799 GCA_049679485.1 Xanthobacteraceae bacterium | reverse complement strand
GCCTGACGCACACGACTATCGGCATGCTGTTTCCTGCACTGCCGGTGGAAATCAAGGAGCTAAATGTTGGGATCGTTGCGCTCGCTGTGAACATCGTCATCTTGATCGCGGTGAGTGCAGTGGTTCGGTTCGCGACAGCAAAACAAGGCAGTCTGACCCAATTCGCGGATTGACCTCAGCGTTCTGACGGGAGCACCGCAGAGGGCTGCTTGTGGCGCGAATCTTGATTGTCACGGATCGGGCGTATGAAACATTCGTGACCGACGAGGTTTTGGGATGGATGCGGCATCGAAAGCCGGAGCCGAGCGGGAATCAGTAAAGAATTCCGCTCATCACCATGAGCCTGAGCATACGTCGGACGGTAAGCACCCCCGCGCGCAATCGTTTCTGGCGCTCACCGCGCTCGGCGTCGTGTTCGGCGATATTGGAACGAGCCCGCTCTACACCTTCTCCACTGCGCTGAACGCCACAGGGGCGGCACCTGGCGCTACGCAGGTGCTCGGCGTTGTGTCGCTGACGTTTTGGGCGCTGATGGTGCTGATATCGCTGAAGTACGTCACCATCGTGCTGCGCGCCGACAATGACGGCGAAGGCGGCATCCTGGCGCTCTTGTCCCTGGTCGAGCACCACAGCCAAACGGCCGAGCGGGTCAAACTGTCGATCGTCGTGGCGCTCGGCGTGATCGGCGCGGCTTTGCTTTACGGCGACGGTGTCATCACGCCGGCGATCTCAGTGCTTTCGGCGATCGAGGGTCTCAAGTTCAGTCCGGCGGCCGCGAACTTTGTCGTGCCGGCGACGCTCGTCATCCTGGTCGGGCTTTTTGCGCTTCAGTATCGTGGCACCGGTAGCGTTGGCCGCTTGTTCGGGCCGGTGATGGTGGTCTGGTTCGTCGCCATCGGCGTCCTTGGCGCTATCAATATCTGGTTCGCGCCGCAGATCTTGGCGGCATTGAATCCGCTGGCTGCGGTGCGTTTTGCAAGCGAAAGTCCACTGACGCTTTTCATCGTCCTGGGCGGCGTATTCCTGGCTTTGACCGGCGGCGAGGCGCTCTACGCTGACATGGGTCATGTCGGCAGCCGTGCGATCCGCCAGGCGTGGTTCGGATTGGTCTTCCCGGCGCTGATCCTGAGTTACTTCGGTCAAGGCGCGCGCGTCCTTGTCGATCCGAAGGCGATCGAAAACCCATTCTACAGTCAGGCCCCGGGCTGGGCGCTTGTCCCGATGGTGGCGCTGGCAACTCTGGCGACGATTATCGCCTCGGAGGCGCTCATTTCAGGTGTGTTCTCGATGACGCGCCAGGCCATTCAGATGGGGTTGTCGCCGCGCTCGAAAATCGTGCCGACATCGAGCGATGAAGCCGGGCAGGTCTACTTACCTACAGCAAATTGGCTGCTGATGGTTGGTACGTTGCTGGTCGTGGTCATGTTCAAGAGCTCAGACGCTCTGGCTTCCGCTTACGGCATTGCCGTGTCGGGGACCATGTTGTGCACCACGCTTCTGCTTTATCGCGTCGCGGTCGGGCGTTGGAACTGGCCGCCGGTTGTCGCGGCGCTGGTCATCGCATTCTTCAGCATTATCGAGGCGATTTTCCTGGTTTCTAACTCGCTCAAGATCGTGCAAGGCGGCTGGTTCCCGCTCCTCGTCGGCGCCGTGATTGCGACCGTGATGCTGAGCTGGCGTAAGGGCTCATTGGAGGTGCGGCGGCGACTTTACGACATGTCGATCCTGCCGCTCGATCGCTTCCTCACCTATGTCGACGATCTGGTCATCGGCCGCGCGCCGGGCCTCGGCGTCTGGCTGACCAAGGTTGAACACGGCGCCTCGCCGATGCTGATCCGCCACCTCGAGCACAATCGCGTCTTTCACGAGCGGGTGGCGCTTTTGAGCTACGTGTTCGAGCGCCGCCCCCGCGTTCCATTCGGCGAACGGCACAAGGTCGAGCGGATCGGCCACGGGTTCTATCGCGTGCAGGTGCGGCTCGGGTTCATGCAAACGCCCGACATTCCGCGGACGCTCGAGAACATCAGGATGCTCGGGTTCGATGTGGATCTCGACCGTAAGCATTTCTATCTGGCGCATGAAACCGTCGTGCGGCGTGAAAAGGGATCAGCGATGGGTCGGATCTCTTTCGCGATCTTTTCCTTTTTCAGCAAGATTTCGAGCCGCGCCCCCGATTATTTCAAAATCCCCCACGACGGTGTGATGGAAGTCGGCTTTCGCATCGAGATTTGAGGGCAGCCTGGGGGCGCTTGTAAAGGCGGAGGGAGCGGATGATCGTGTGAGCACACGGCCGCCGAGCGTCGCCCACAATGTTTATCTCGCTTGACAATGCGCCGCCAAAGCGGCCGATATTCCAAAGAGGTTCGAAACGCGCGCTAGAAACGTGCGAACGCCAGCAACAACGTCGGGGAGAAACACATGCGTTTTGCCGTCTTCAGCGTCGCTACGCTGCTGCTCGTCTCGGCCGCGCATGCCGAGATGTCCGGCGGCAAAGTCAAAGTTGGCGTGCTCACTGATCTGTCCGGCCCATATGAGCAGAATTCGGGCGTCGGCTCGGTCGAGGCGGCGAAGATGGCGGCGGAAGAGTTTGGCAACAAGATCAACGGCGTCCCGATCGAGGTCATTGCCGCCGATCACCAGAACAAACCCGATATCGGCGCCGGTATTGCGCGCCGCTGGTTCGATCTCGACGGTGTCGACGCCGTTACCGATCTGGTCAATTCGGCGGTCGCCTTTGCCGTGCTGGAGATCGCCAAGACCGACAACAGGGCGGTGCTGCTGACCAGCGCAGGGTCTGCCGATTTCACCGGCAAGGCGTGTGCGCCTAATAATTCCGTGCATTGGGTTTATGACACCTACGAGATGGGAGCCGCCATCGGCCAGGCGCTGCCGCAGCTCGGTAAGACCTGGTTCTTCATCACCGCAGATTACGTGTTCGGCCGGGCGCTGCAGGCCGGCGCCACCGCATTCATCGAAAAGAATGGCGGCAAGGTGGTGGGTGGTGTCCGCGTTCCGCTCGGCACCACGGACTTCTCTTCTTTCATGCTGCAGGCGCAGGCCTCGAAAGCGGACGTCGTTGCGCTGGCAAACGGCGGCGATGACGCCATCAACTCGGTCAAGAGCGCGCGTGAATTCGGCATCACCGACAAGCAGAAAGTGGTGCCGTTCGGCCTCGACTCGCTGCCCGCGATCCGCGCCACCAGTCTGCAGCTCGCGCAAGGCATGATGTATGTCTCGCCGTGGCTGCCCGGACGCGACGATGCGGCCAAAGCATTTTTCGCCAAATTCCTGGAGCGGCGCAAAACCGCGCCGTCGACCTTCCAGGTCGGAACCTACTCGGTGGTACGCAGCTATCTGAAAGCCGTCGAGACGACCAACTCGGACGATCCGAAAACCGTGATCGCCAAAATGCGGGAGACGCAGGTCAATGACGCATTTACGCCGAACGGCAAGCTGCGCCCGGACGGCCGCATGGTGCACGACATTTATCTGGTCCAGGTCAAATCGCCGGCTGAATCGAAAAGCGACTGGGACCTTCTAAAACTCGTCGCTACTATTCCCGGCGACAAGGCATTCCGTCCACTGGAAGACGGCGCCTGTCCGGCGCTCGCGCACTAAGCGCCGGCGTCTTGCCAATGGCGGAGTTCTACGATGGCCTGGAAACGCGCGCCCCGGAGATGCGCGAGCGCGAACAGTTTTCAAAGCTGCCGGATGTGATCGCGCGGGCGATGAGCGTGTCCGGTTGGGCCGCGGCGCTTTCGGGAATCGATCCGAAATCCGTCACCTCACGCGCCGCGCTCGCGAAGCTGCCGTTGTTGCGGAAGTCCGATCTGAAGGAAAGACAGGAGAAGAGGCCGCCACTCGGCGGCTTCTCGGTCACCGAGCCCGGCAAGCTCAAACGCCTGTTGATGTCGCCCGGCCCGATCTTTGAGCCCGAAGGTCACGACAAGGATTGGTGGAATTCCGCGCGCGCACTGTTTGCTGCCGGGTTTCGCGTCGGCGACGTGGTGCACAATTGCTTTTCCTACCACCTGACACCCGGCGGCTTCATTCTCGAAGCGGGAGCCCATGCGCTCGGCTGCGCCGTCATTCCCGGCGGAGTTGGCAATACTGAGCAACAGGTGGACGCGATCGCGCAGCTCGAGCCGAGCGGCTACACCGGCACGCCGGATTTTCTCAAGATCCTGCTCGATGCGGCCGCGAAAGCGGGCAAAGACGTGTCTTCGATCAAACGGGGACTTGTTTCCGGAGCGGCATTACCTTCGTCGCTGCGCTCTGAGCTCGCATCCCGCGGCGTCGCGGTGTTGCAATGCTACGCCACCGCCGAACTGGGCGTGATCGCCTACGAGACGCCGGCGCTCGAAGGCATGGTCGTCAATGAGTCCGTTATTGTGGAGATTGTTCGGCCCGGCACCGGCGATCCGGTGAGCGAAGGCGAAGTGGGCGAGGTGGTCGTCACCTCATTCAACGCGGATTACCCGATGATCCGCCTCGCTACCGGCGATCTTTCGGCGGTTCTCGCCGGCCATTCGCCGTGCGGACGCACCAACATGCGCATCAAGGGCTGGATGGGCCGCGCCGATCAGACCACCAAGGTCAAGGGCATGTTCGTGCATCCCGGCCAGATCGCCGAGGTCGCCAAGCGTCACCCTGAGCTCGGCCGCGTGCGCCTTTGCGTCACGCGCGAAGCCGAGCAGGACGTCATGACGCTTGCGGTCGAATGTGCGTCCGCCGTGCAAGTAAGCGGACTCGCGGACGCGGTGGCGGCGAACCTGCAATCGGTGACCAAGCTTAAAGGCCGCGTCCATCTCGTTGCGCCCGGGTCGCTGCCGAACGACGGCAAGATCATTTCCGACGAACGCAGCATCGGGTGAAAGCGAACACGCCGCGCACATTTACTTCCTCAAACTCGGCCTCGCTATTCTCGCTGGCCGTTCAGTGCAACGAGAAACGGATCGGCACCGTGAGGTCGAGCGACGCTGACGTCATGCTCGCGGGGAAGGCGGGCAGGGGCTGCGCCCGCTCGATCATAGTCATCGCTTCGTTGTCGAGATCGGCATGACCGGAGCTTCGCGCGACATGGTGCGCAAGTACCCGGCCGCTGCGGTCGACGGTGAAGCCAAGCAGAACAACTCCTTGCGCGCCCCGCGCCTGAGCCTCCCTTGGATAACGCTTAAATTGCTGTAAGTGCTTGACGAGGGTCGCGGCCCACGTCGGCTCGGCGCGCGGCGCTCCGCCTTGCACGCGTGCTGTTGTGCGCGGGGCTGGCGGCCGCGCTTCCTCGACTTTCTCAGGCGGCTTTTGTTCCGGCAGCGCGGCGTCGGGCATGGTCACGGACGGCGGAGGCGGCGGCTCGAGTTTTGGCTGGTCCGGAGGTTTCTCGACCGCCGGCTCGGCTTTCTGTTCGATCATGTCTTCCGGACCGGGAGCGACATCGCGCTGATTGGCGTCGGCAACGCTTTCGATGGGAGCAAGCTCGACCGTCACCACCGATTCATCGTCACCGACGGCTTGCTCGGGCTGATGCCACAGCAGGTAACCGCCAACCAATGCGGCATGTACGCAGACCACGACCGCTCCCGCCACGGACCAGCGCAGAAGATCCCGGGGATCGTCGTCGCCAAACCACGTCAGCGAACGCGCTGTCATTTTGCGTCCCGTGTTTCGAGGCCGACCAAGGCGACTTTGAGATAGTCTGCCGCTCGCAGATCATTCATGACCTGCATGACGGCCCCATATGGCACTGAGCGGTCGGCGCGCAGAAAGATGCGCTGCTCCTTGTTGGACCCGGTCGCAGCGTCCAGTGCCGCAGCGAGCGAGCCCGCCGTGATTGGATCGTCGCCAATGGCAAGGCTGAGATCGGCCTTTACGGTAAGATATATCGGCTTATCCGGCCGTTGCTGCGGCTGCACAGTGGAGGCGGGTAGATCGACCGGTACGTCGACGGTGGCCAGGGGCGCGGCTACCATGAAGATGATCAAAAGCACCAGCATCACATCGATGAACGGCGTGACATTGATGTCATGCACTTCGGTGAGTTCGTCGGTTCCATGATCGAGGCGTACGGCCATGATGGATTACTCCGCGGCTTGACTCAGCGGCAGGCTGGGGCGACTCGCTCGGAAGCTGCCCACTGCATACGCGTGTCGAAGGCTGTCCAACCTGTACTTCACTCTTGCCTCCGTGTGCCTTGACAGTCCATTGGTTCAGAGCGACGCTTACGCGCCATAATTGTAAACAAGCGCGACACGATCAAGCGTCGCTTTAGCGCATTCTTGCGCACACCGGGAGGGCAAAACCATGACGCGAATGGGTAAATCGATATTGCTTGCGGGGGCCAGGGCGCTTCCGTTGGGAGGTCTTGCGTTGCGAGTCGTTACGGCAATGGCGGCCGTTGCGGCCGTCTGCTTCGCGGTGTCAACGGCGGGCGCTCAGAGCGTTCCCACATCGCGGGACCAAGTCGCTTATCCGGGCGGACACCTGCCCGGCAATCCTAAGGTTGCTCTGGTGAAGATCGCCGACGGGTTCCACGATCCGGTCGGCGTCGCCTCTGCGTTCGACGGCAGCGGCCGCATCTTCGTCATCGAACGCGTCGGAAGAATCCGCGTCGTGACGAAGGACGGCAAGCTGTTGGATAAGCCGTTTCTTGATCTGACCAAGATCAACCCGCTCGGCAACGAGGTGCAGACTGGTTTCGTCGAGCAGGGCCTTTGGTCGGTCGCCTTCGATCCTGACTTCAAAAAGAACGGCTATTTCTACGTGCACTACTCGTCGCTGCCCTTTAACGGCGCCGGCATCGTGCTGCGCGTCACTGTCGATCCGTCGAGCCCGGACGCTGTCTCTTCCGAGCAGGTGGTGAAGACGGGAAAGGTCATCATGAACATCCCGCAGCCGTACTACAATCACGACGGCGGCATGATTCAGTTCGGTCCCGACGGCTATCTCTATATCAGCCGCGGCGATGGCGGCTGGGAAGGTGATCCGCTCAACGCCGGACAGGACATTCATGTCCTGTGGGGCAAGCTCCTGCGCATCAATGTGCACGTGCCCGACGACAGCCTTCCCTACCTCGTGCCGAACGACAATCCGTTCAACGCCGCTCAGGCGAACCGGCTTATGTTCCTGTTCGGCGTGACGGAAGAGCAATTCTCGCACATCAAGATCGGCGCGAAACCAGAGATCTGGGCCTACGGGCTGCGCAATCCCTACCAGTTCCACTTCGACAAGAAGACCGGCGACCTGTTCATCGCCGACGTAGGCCAGAACCACTGGGAGAACGTGTTCTGGCAGCCGCACAGTAGCAAGGGCGGCGAGAACTACGGCTGGGCCATCAATGCAGGAGCGCATTGTTTCCCCACCATCGACGCCCACACCACCTGTCCACAGCTCGGCGTGCTGCCGATCGCCAATTATCCGCATGAGACGAAGTATCCCGGCGCACCGAAAGAGACGTCGGGCTTTGGTTGTGCGGTGATTGGACTCGGCGTGGCCAACTACGCCGGTCTGGATGGCGCCTATCTCGCCGGCGATTGGTGCACTGGCCGACTCTGGGCCATGGGCTGGGACAAGGGTGCCAAAAAGTGGCAGCTGCAGGAACTGATGCAGACTCAGCTCCAGTTCACCGCCGGCAACATCCTCGAGGATGGCACCGTTGTGGCGGTCAACTGCTACTGCTTCTACACCGCCGACCAGGGCCCGCTGGCTAACCCAGTGGGTGCATTGTGGCGGGTGATGGAGGCCAGCAAAGTGCCGGCGGGTGCCGACGTCGCGCGCGCCGTCGCCAAATAGTCGCGGTCGCC
>JBAUGC010000485.1:0-1510 GCA_049679485.1 Xanthobacteraceae bacterium | reverse complement strand
ATCCTGCAGCGGTTGAAACTTTAACGGCTGTCGGATCGATTGCCCGGTGATCGCAGTCAGCTTGTCGATCAATGCCTGCGGTTTTATCAGGAGCAGCAGTGTTTCATAATCGGCGGCGAGCTTTGCTGCGAAATACATGTGCGGCGATACCGTCACACTATGGTTGGGATCCAACAGACCGACAAACTCGCCGACCCTCGCTTGTGCGCGCCCACGAACCGGGAAGGACTGTAAAAAAACATCGCTCTCGGGATATGCCAAGCTCACGGCTGTCCCATACTTTGTGTTCCCAAGCCCAATACAGTTCATGGGATAGTAGTTGACAGCCACGTCAACCTTCTTGGTCTTAGCTTCGAGCTTTAGTATCGGCTTGGCGTAGATGCTTTCGAGCGCCGCACACATTTCCTCGGCGTCCTGGGTGCGAACGACCGGAAAGCGATCGAGCCATCGGGCCGCTTTTGTCATCGGGCTCCCGCGCCCTTCGAGCGGACCTGCCGGACAAACTCCAGTGGGGAACAGCCGTAGTGCTTGCGAAATGCGCTGAATAAGCTGAAAGCGCTCACC
This sequence comes from Xanthobacteraceae bacterium, assembly GCA_049679485.1. Lineage (GTDB taxonomy): Bacteria > Pseudomonadota > Alphaproteobacteria > Rhizobiales > Xanthobacteraceae > BOG-931. The sequence goes on along the minus strand of JBAUGC010000485.1, from coordinate 946 downwards.
CCGGCGACTTCCGCCAATTCCTCCAGCGTAATGGCGCGCTGCGCATTTGCCTCGATGTACTCCTCGGCCCGCCGGAGCTCCTGTGGCACGGCGTCCAGCGCTTGCGCCTCCTCCAGCAGGTGACTGTAATTGTGCCGGGTACCACAAAGAAACATCGTCATCAGAAACTGTTCGGTTTGCTCTATCCACCAATCTGGAAATGGTGACTGAGCTTGGCTCAGCGTGTTGATGAGCACCGGGAGGTATTGTTGCAGTATACGCGCCGCGGGGCGCTCGAAGTCTTGCTTAAGAGTCATCCGCAGGGGTTGGTTGATCGTTTCCCCCGTCATAGTCGCCAGCCTTTCGGTCAAAGCCTTGGCGTCGATACGCCACACGAGATGCGCATAATCGGAAGTGTAGGCGACACTGTAGGGAGCCCCCGGTGAAATCACGGCGGAGGCGTGCGGAATCAATGTATGCGAAGTACCGCCGCTAGCGACCTCGGCCCCTCCACTGATCGGAAACATCTGTACGCAAACATCGGCTCCCGGATACTCAAGCCCGGTCAGGGCGCCGTAGGTGCCGTACGCCAGCGAGATATGTCGAAGCCGGCAATTGTTGATGGCCGCGACAGCCGGCGTAGTGCGGCACGTCAAGACCGGTCTGGTATAAACACCTCCGATTGCGTCGCACACCTCCTCCATGTCGCTGGAGCGAATGAGCGGGAAGTTGTCGAGAGGGTTACGAGCATTCACGACGCGGCGCCTCGAGGCTTGAGTGCGAGGTTTGCTGCAAGCATTACCGGACGGTGAATTAGTTAAGCCGGGACGTATAAACGATGCCGGGTGAGTCGCTCGCTTTATATCGGTTTTGTGAAGACTCGGAAGCCAATAGCTCAAGTTATGCGCACTTTTCACATACTTGATCGTTTGGATCGCGACTTCGGCTTCCGTAGAAGCGGCATAGT
>JBAUGC010000484.1:0-2719 GCA_049679485.1 Xanthobacteraceae bacterium | reverse complement strand
CCCATGCTCCATGACGTAATAGCGATCGGCTAGCGTCGCTGCGAAGTGAAAATTCTGTTCGACTAGCAAAATCGTGAAGCCCCGCGCCTTGAGCATTCCGATCGTATGCCCGATTTGCTGGATAATGACAGGAGCAAGACCCTCGGTCGGTTCGTCCAGAAGCAAAAGCCGCGCGCCAGTCCGCAGGATGCGGCCGATTGCCAACATCTGCTGCTCGCCGCCGGATAGTTTCGTGCCCTGACTGCTGAGCCGTTCGCGCAAATTTGGGAACAGCTCAAAAATCTGGTCGAGACCAAGACCGCCGGGACGCACCTGCAGCGGCAACATCAAGTTCTCCTTGACGTCGAGGCTCGAGAAAATACCGCGCTCTTCTGGACAGAAGGCGATGCCGGCGCGCGCGATGGCATCGGACGGCCGTTTGATCAGCTCGCGTCCCTCGAAGCGAACCGAACCGGTGCGGCTTTCGATAATGCCCATGATGGCCTTGAGCGTCGTCGTCTTGCCGACGCCGTTGCGGCCCAGAAGCGTCACCACCTCTCCTGGCCGCACATCGAAAGTTACCCCGTGGAGCACGTGCGACTCGCCGTACCACGCTTCAAGCTCGTTAACCGCAAGGAGCGCGTCGGTCTCAGGCATGGCCGGTCCCCAGATAGGCCTCGCGAACGGCCGGATCGGCCGACACGGTTTTATAATCGCCCTCGGCCAACACTTGCCCGCGGGTGAGGACGGTAATGCGGTCGCAAAGATCTGCAACAACACTGAGATTATGTTCGACCATGAGCACGGTGCGGTCGGCCGCAACCGTTTTGATCAGCGCGCTGATGCGCTCGATGTCTTCGCGGCCCATGCCCGCCATCGGCTCGTCAAGCAGAAGGAGCGCGGGCTCAAGCGCCAGAGTGGTCGCGATTTCAAGCGCGCGCTTGCGCCCGTATGGGAGTTCGACTGCAAGCGCATCGACGTACCGGGCCAGCCCGACATCGGTGATAAGCGCGTTAGCCCGATCATCGAGAACGCCGAGCACGCGTTTCGAGCGCCAGAAATCAAATGAGTTGCCGCGGCGGCGCTGCAGTGCGATCCGCACATTTTCCAGCACGGTCAGGTGCGGAAAGACCGCCGAGATCTGAAACGAGCGGCCGATGCCGAGGCGCGCAACGTCAGCGGGCTTAAGCGCGGTGATGTCGCGGCCATCGAAGACGATGCGGCCGCGTGTTGGCGCGAGGAATTTGGTCAGCAGATTAAAGCAGGTCGTCTTTCCGGCCCCGTTCGGTCCAATCAGAGCGTGAATGCTGCCACGGCTGATGCGCAGATTGACGGAACGCACCGCCAGGAATCCGGCGAACTCCTTGGTCAGATCTTCAGTTTCGAGAATTGGACTTTCAGGCAACACACACTCCCTTGGCCCCCATTCTCCGTGGTGTCGCGCCAAGCATAAAGGCGGGAATGCTGGACTTACGTCAACATTGCAAGTGATTTTGGATGCTTAGCACGGATTTTGTCCAACACCGCGCGTTTGCTATAATGCCGCACGACCCGACGCCCCGTATGCGCATCTCGATATCCGGAATGCCCGTTCGGATATGTCGCCTTGGAACGATCTTTCACTGGCTGGCGGCGGTGTCGCACAGCGCAACATGGCGGAGCATCACAATGAAGATCAGCGCGCGCAATCAGATCAAAGGCAAGGTAGTCGAGGTTCACAAGGGCGCCATCACGGCCCATGTCCGCCTTGAGATCGCCCCTGGCCGGGTTATCACGGCTTCGATTACGAATGAAGCAATTGACGAGCTAAAACTGAAGGCCGGTGATGCCGCGACCGCCGTCATCAAAGCCTCCGATGTCATGATCGCAATCGACTAGGAATTCATCATGAGGCTCGCGACTGTTGTCATTCTGGGCTGCCTGTTTGCTGCGTCGGCGCGCGCGCAGGAACCGGTAGGCTGCGACAAATTCAAATGGCCGCTGGAGCAGGAACGCACCCTGCTCACGAGCGGCAAGGCGATCGCGGTTGTCTCCGGGAGCAGCCTAAAGTCTTCGCTGCCTGTGGCGATAACTGTCAGTCTCCTGCCGTTCGCAGACGCCAAGCTGCCGACAGCGCCGGAGCGCGCGCCGCGGTTGCCGACATCGTTCGCCGGCTTTTTGCAAGTTGCCGCGCCCGCGCATGACGGTACTTACAAAATCAGTTTATCGTCCGAAGCATGGATCGATATCATGCAAGGCGGCCACTTGCTGAAATCAGCGGGCTTTAGCGGCGCGACCGGTTGCGAGGGCATTCGCAAGAGTGTCAAATTCGAGTTGAAGGCGGAGCCATTCACTATTCAGCTTAGCAATGTCGCGACCAATTCAATCGGCGTTGCGATTAGTGGAGACTGAAGGAGCCCGAGAGGTTTGACCGCACCCGAACTTGCTGCTCGGGTGCGCTTAGGGAGCACTATGGAAAGACGCGCGTCAGTCTGGCTCCCTCCGCTCGCGTTGCTGGCGACGCTCGCGTTCACCGTCTTCCCGCCTGGACCTTCGCTCGCCCAGACCGGCTATCCGAATAAGCCGGTCAGGATCGTGTCGGACTCGCCGGTCGGCAGCGCCAATGACGTCACCGCTCGCATCGTTGCCGACAAGCTTGGCAAGATCTGGGGCCAGCAGGTCATCATCGTCAATCAGCCGGGCGCGGGCGGCGGAATTTCGGCCCGCGTGGCCGCAAGCGCGCCCGCCTACGGTTATACCT
>JBAUGC010000483.1:0-1608 GCA_049679485.1 Xanthobacteraceae bacterium | reverse complement strand
AAACTGGCCCAAAGCATCGGCGCGCATAGCGTAACTCGGGGCGAGGTGGAAGACATTCGCCCGGCATTGCTCTTCCCGGAGATTGTCGTCGCTCGTCCGGATGTCGAGGATGATCGCTTTTTTGGCTTCAGGAAGATCGGCAATCTCCAGCAGGTCTTTTGCTTCAAGATCGGCGACGATTAGGGAATTGCCGGCTGCAAAATCCTTCTTGGCTTCGGCGACGATGTCACCGTTTTGCGGTAGGATGTCCTCAGTAAGATCGGTTTCCTGACCCACGAATTTCCCGGTGACATTATTATCTGCGGCGCCTACGCGCGCGCCCTGAATGCCCTTGTCATAGACGGGCTTGTCAAGGAGCGACAAAGGTGTCGGCTCGCTGTAGTGTTTGCCGAGATAGACGATATGCAAATGTTTGACCGGCGTGGCCATGGCCGCCGGCTGAGATTGCCCCCATCCCGCGCTGGTAGTGATGAGCATTGTCGTCAAACTTACGGCGCTAAGTTTGCAAAGAGTTCGCCACGAGCGCCGATAAAGGCCGCGGCAGTTGATCTTGCCGGCGCGGCGCGGCGCGAATTGCAATGCTGCTTTCATCATCCGATCGAGGGTCCGGATTGCGGAGTAGAGGTGGGTTCGCCGGTCCGGCGTGGGGCTATGCGAAGCTCGCTCGCCGTATCGATCAGAGATTCTTCCCTTGCTGCGGGACATTGCCACGCGGCGGATCAGGCTTGGCGTCGGTCTTCGGCGCGGTTGCGGCGAGCACGTTGAGAATGTTGACGGCCGCGGCGTTTTGGTTCGCGATCGCGAGGTCGCGCGCCGTGCGACCACCAGCCTCTCTGGCTGCGGGATTGGCGCCGAGTTGCAAGAGCACCCCGATCATCGCCGGATTGTTGTGGACGGCGGCGATCATGAGCGCCGTCATGCCGGTGGTCGAGGTCGCATTGATGTCGGCGCCGCGCGCAACGAAAAGCTGTGCGAGTTCGAGCGGCCCGACGCCCTCGACGAGCGCCATCTCGCGCTGCTCGATCGGGCGCTGGCTGGCGTCGATCATCAGCGGCGTCAACTTCTCCGCGCCCACGGGTTTGGTCACCGAAGCGCCGGCTTCGACAAGCGCCTTGGCGGCCGCGAACTTGCCTTGCGCCAACGCGTAGGCGAGTGCCATATAGCCCTGCGGGGTGACCGCATTGACGTCGGCCTTGCGCGACACGAGCAGCTGAATAGCCGGGACGTTGTCCTGCGCGGCAGCGTGCATGAGCGGCGTCCAGCCGTCGTTGTCCCGCGCCTGGATGTTCGCGCCATCGTCGATCAGGTCGGCGAGCACGTCCATGTCGCGCTGTTCGGCGGCGATGTGGATTGGATATTGGCCGAGCCCGTCCTTCGCGTTGACGTTGGCGCCCTTGCTCAACAGGAAACGGATCCGCTCGAGATCGCCGGCGAGCACCGCGCCGTCGAGAGCGGAATTCACGTCGAGGCCTTGGCCCAGCCATTTCTCGACTTGCGCATCGCCGACGTGCGGGGCTTCGCCCGTCGTCGTATCCGTCGGCCGGATCGGATGCATTATCTGCGCATAGTAGGTCCCATGCGCCGGAATATCTCCGGAGATGATGCACG
>JBAUGC010000482.1:0-37510 GCA_049679485.1 Xanthobacteraceae bacterium | reverse complement strand
GTTTATGAGGGCGCATTCGGCTGGCGCCGGCTTGCCGGCGGGGAACCGATGACACGGGATACCGTATTTCGCATCGCTTCGATGGTTAAGGTGATCACCACCGTTGCGGCACTTCAACTCGTCGAGCAGCGTAAGTTGTCGCTCGACGCGCCGGTGCCTGACATCGAGCCGGCACTCGGAGCCCCACAAGTGCTTGAGGGATTTAACGCGGCGGGACGACCCGAATTGCGCCCGGCAAAGCGACCGATTTCGCTTCGCCAACTCCTCACGCACACCGCGGGCTTTACCTACAGGCTCTGGGACGCAAAAGCCGTCCGGTATTCTGAGGCGATTGACCACTTGCCGCGGCCCGAGCGAAGCGGTGCGCCTCGCAAGCCGCTAATGTTCGACCCCGGGGAGCGTTGGCAGTACGGCCCGAATATCGATTGGGTCGGCCGCCTCGTGGAACTGATCAGCGGCATGCCGCTCGAGGTTTATTTTCACAAACATATTTTCGATCCGCTCGGCATGAGAGATACTGCGTTCGTTATTTCCGCGTCGCAGCGCCTTCGCGAGGCCAGCGTGCATCGCCGCGAACCCGACGGATCGCTTTTGCCGCAGCCGGTTGAGAAGCAGACGCCCCAGCAGACCTTCTTCGGCGGCGGCGGAATTTATTCGACGGCCCCGGATTATTTGAGATTCATACGCATGCTAATGCACGGCGGTTCGCTTGATGGCGCCCACATACTTCGCCCCGAAACCGTCTCGCTCATGGGACAGAACCAGATCGGAGAAATCGACGTTGGCGTCTTACGGACGACCCAGCCGGCGCTCTCCAATGATGTCGACTTGTTTCCCGACATCACCCGCAAATGGGGCTTGGGTCACCTCATCAACATGCAGGCGGTCCCCAACGGCCGCAGTGCTGGCAGCCTCACGTGGGGCGGCCTGTTCAACACCTATTACTGGATCGACCCTGCCAGGCGTATCGCCAGTGTATTCATGACCCAAGTGTTGCCGTTTGTGGATTTCCGCGCGCTGCGGATCTACCGCCAGTACGAACGCGGAATCTATCTCGCCACGAATGCGGGTTGATGGGACTGAGACTGGCCCCGGCGCAAGCTAATCCCCGCCTTAACACCGCCAGTACCAATATGATGTGCCAAAGCCGGGATCGCTCAGGCATTTCCGCGCCGCGCGGGCGCCAGATTCAGATTAACTGATCCAAGTAAAATCAGAATTAATTGATGCCCCAATCAGAAATGAATTGAATGCTCTAAGTATCCAGGCACGACAAGGGACGCATCTTTCGACTAAACGGCTGCGAGGTTGCACTATTGATCGTCGTTTTATTATTCGGGTTTATCAGAATAGATTAACAAAAAAACAGTGGGCATAAAATCGAGAATCGGATTGACTAATTGTGAATGAAAATTGGTCAGGGGCTGACGATTCGGATGGCTGAGGATATTAAGCGGCACCGATGTGACAATCGTGAAAAGTTGTCGTATAGCGAGAACATCAGATAGTTCGGTCATGTTCGGACTTGTGCGCAAAGCCTGACGTCGTTTTCCAGCGCAAATCTCGAGAGGCAGCGTGGCGACGACCCCCAAAATGAATCTACGGGATCTGGTCATCCTCGTGGCCGATCAGAGTTCATATATGTCCATGCTGATTCACAGCATGCTGCGCGGCTTCGGTTCAAACCGGGTTCTGGAAGTTCGGAATTCAGTCAGCGTTTTTCAAGCGCTGATCGGACAAAAGATCGACATCCTGATTTGCGACGCGCGGCTTCCGCCGCACGGCGGTCTTCCGCTGACGAGCGCCATTCGTGGCAAGACAGACAATGAACATCGAACAATACCGATCCTGATGATGGCAAGCGATTCCCGTGAGTCGACCATCAAACATGCGCGTGATGCGGGCGCCAACATGGTGATCGCCAAGCCGATATCGCCGGCGAACCTCTACGATCGATTGAGTTGGGTTGCCTTCAACCCGCGAAAATTTGTTGATACAGCCACTTATTTCGGGCCTGATCGTCGATTCAAAATCGAAGGCTACCCGAAAGGAGTGGGTCGCCGGAGAGGCGACAAAGCAATTGAAGTCGCCGAGGAGAGCGGTCCTGCGCTGGCGCAAAACGATATTGACAACCTATTCAGTGCCGTACGGACCGGGCAAGACTAATGGCCAAGTCGACGAACCCAGACGCGCGAATATTTGCCGTTGAAACTCGCTTTCAAAGATTGGCGAAACGCGCAGGCGGGATTTCCCGAGACAAGGCGATCGAGCGCGCGCAAACTGAGATCGAGGAGGTCAAGCGCAGCTTCGATAACTGGCTGGACGCCGAGCTTCAGGAATTCGCAAGCCTGATAAAAAGCGTCGAACTCGGCGAAGCCGACCCGGCGTGGATCGAGAGCGCCAGTTTCCGCAGCCGTCAATTGCGCGACAGCGCCACCACTCTGGGGTTTGAGCTCCTATCCTTTATCGCCGATTCGCTATGTGAAATCCTGGATGCCATACAAGCTGACAACAAGTACAATATAGAATCAGTCACTTGCCACATGGATGCTCTCATGCTCGCCCGGCAAAAGTCTTATCGCCGGCTGACGCCCGAGCAGGTGCCTGAGTTGACCAAAGGTCTGCGCCGAGTCGTCAAGCACGTCACCATCCTGCCACCCGGTGCCGAGGTTGAGCACTCCTAGAATTCGACCTCGTCTCCGGCAGACGCTGGCGCCAAATCCATCACTGAAATGTTCAGTTGGCGCACTAGACGCTCCTTGAGATCCGCGACCGAAATACCGGAGATTGCGTCCTCGGCTGGGTGACCTTTGCCTTCCACACGCAACCAGGACTCGCTGGATTTTGCCGCGGCTTGAGTGAGGACCTCGGCGAGTGTGAGAAATTCCTGCTGCAGCCGATCGAAGTCCTGGAGGGTGACGATGAGGTCGCGATCGGCTTGTCCCGGCCGCGTCACCACGCTTTCCGTGATACGGGCAGTGGTCTTCTCGAAGCGCATGATCGTTTCGCGCAACACCTCTGCAGTTGCGACAAGAAACGTGCCGAGTTCGGTGATAAGGGGTTGAGGTAAGGACTCCATATTTCCAACGCTCATCACGACAATTTCCCCATCACCTGCTCGATTTTTTGCCGCAGGATGTCGGGTGTGAAAGGCTTGATCAGGTAGTTGTTCGCACCAGCCTGCGCCGCCTTGACGACAAGTTCACGATCGCCACGGCCGGTCAGCAGAATGAACGGTATCTTGCGCGCAGCCGGATGGCCACGCACGGCTCGTAGCAAGGCGAGGCCGTCCATCTCCGGCATATTGTAATCGGAAATGATCAGATCGAGCGGCTGCAGCGACGCTGTGTCCATGGCGGAACGGCCGTTTTCAGCCTCGTGAATGTGCCTGATGCCGATCTGCTCAAGAGTAATGCGGGTCATTTGCCGCACACTGTTCTGATCGTCGACCACCAGGACTTTAAGGACTGCTGCGCTTGGCATTGTCATCGCTCCTAAAACAGGGCTACTGATTACTTACAGGCATCAACCTCAGTGCGCGGCGGTTGCAACCTTCGGCTCTGCGTTCGAAAACCGAGCCACGCCGGCCTGAACATTCTGAGTGCTCGCGATATCGGACAGCTTTTCAACATCGAGAATGAACGCGACTCGGCCATTGCCGAGTATCGTGGCCCCGGCGATCCCGGGAACCGAACCGTAGCTTTCTTCGATACTCTTGACGACGACTTGCTGGTGTCCGCACAGCTCGTCGACGACAATGCCGAAGTGGGTGCTCTCCCCCGCATCGGTTATGATGACGACCCGTTCGTCGGAAGCCGCCGGCGCCGATCCGACATCCAGCAAATCGCAAAGCTGAACGAGAGGCACCAGATTGCCGCGCAGCTTCAGCATGCCGGGAGTGCCGATCAGATTGTGAATATCGGACGCCGGCGGCCGTAGGCATTCCATGATAGCGGCCATCGGGATGACGTACGTCTCCTGACGCACCCGGATGACCATTCCATCCATGACCGCAAGCGTCAGCGGCAGAGCCAGCTGAATTGTCATGCCCCGTCCCCGATCTGACTTCAGAGAAATGCGACCTCCGACATCCTGAATATTCCGTCGAACCACATCCATTCCGACGCCGCGGCCGGAAATGTCCGAGATTTTTTCGGCGGTAGAAAATCCCGGCAGGAAAATGAGATTGTTGATCTCATCGTCGCTGAGATTGGCATCGACACCGACCAGCCCCCGCTCGCGCGCCTTCTTGAGCACGCGCTCGGAGTTGATACCGGCGCCATCATCCCGAATCTCGATAACGATACGCCCGCCGCGGTGCTCCGCCGAAAGCCGGATAGTTCCCTCCTCGGACTTTCCCGCGGCAGCCCGATCCGTTGGCAATTCAATACCGTGATCGATCGAGTTACGGATGATGTGCGTCAGTGGGTCGCCGAGGCGTTCGATAATCGATCTATCGACCTCGGTACTTTCGCCCAGCATTTCGAGGCGGACTTTCTTGGCCGTCTTGGTCGCGAGCTCTCGGACCAGTCGCGGCATCCGCTGGAACACGGCACCCACCTGCTGCGCACGCATCGACATGACGCTGTCTTTCAGCTCGCGCGTGTGGTGAACGACCTCGTCTAGGACCTGCGCAAGCCGGCTGCTGACGTCTTCCGGAAGACTATGAACGACTTGCCCAAGCATTGCCTGGGCAATGATGAGCTCGCCGACCATGTTGACGACGCGATCGATCTTTTCAAGTTCGACCCGCGTCGTCGTGGCCCCCGCAGCCGCGGGCTTCGCCGACGCTGCACGCGGTGGCGCAGACGCATCAGTATGTTCGCTGGTTGCGTTTATCGCCTGTTGCGGCGCGGGGCTTTCGGTGGGTGGTTGAGACGCCGGAACGAGCGTCAGGCCCTCGCCTGGAAGGGGCGGTACCGCCGGCAATAGCGCAGCTTCGGCTTCACTTCCCGGGTCAGTGGCATTGGATTGCGGTGCGATCGGCCTGCCGGTGATTTCGAGCTCGCAGTCGCCGGTTACGAATTCGAAAACTTCATCAAGCTGCTCCCGTTTGGCGCCGGTCCGCAACGTGCCGATCCAGCCCAAGTATGGCCGATTGGCTTCGAGCTCTGCCAGGGGCGGCAGACGGTTTGTTTCGACCACGAGGTCCAGCGTGCCGAGTTTGCGCAGCTCGCGCAGGATATAAAGTGGCTCGTTGGCATTTTTCAGCAATTCCGGCTTTGGCCGGAAGATGATGTTGTATTCAAACTCCCCGACGTCCTCGGGCGCATCCAGTTCATCGACGCGCACCGGGACGAAATCCAGGCCTTCAAAATCGGCCGGCACCGACGACGCATCGTCGGCTTCTGACGGCTCGCCAGTTGAATTGGCTCGCAGAATTTGCTCTAGCGCGGCGCGGCTTACGGAGCCGTAATCGGGGGGAACGGCTTCGCCGGATCGCGACATCGCGATCAGGTCGGTTAGCACATCGTTGGCCTGCAATAGCGAATCGACAATCTCCCGTGTCGCGGCCAGCTTGCCGCTGCGCATCTCGTCAAGCACCGTCTCAAAGACATGGGCGAACTTGACAAGATCTTCAAAACCAAAAATGCCGGCGCCGCCTTTGACCGAATGAACGGAGCGGAACACCGCGTTGATCGTGTCCTCGGAACCGGCGCCATCCCGAATATCCGGGAGGCCATTTTCAATCTGCTGAAGCGCTTCGCTGCATTCGTCGAAGAATGTCTGCTTCAGCTGATCCAGGCTGCCCATGTGCATTGCCCCTCGAAAACCATGGCGCCTAATGAACAACCTTGTTGATTGTCGCGATCAGCCGATCCGGATCGAACGGTTTGACCATCCAACCGGTCGCGCCGGCCTGCCGCGCGAGATTCTTTTTGTCTACCTCGCTCTCAGTTGTCAGGACTAAAATCGGTATGGTCTTGTGCGCGGAATTGCTGCGCATCTGGCGGATCACTTCGTAGCCGTCCATCCTGGGCATGTTGATATCGGTAATGACGACGTCGACCTGCTCCTTACTAAGCATGTCCAGCCCGTCCTGACCGTCGACCGCCTGCAGGACCTCGAAACCTGCGTCTGCAAGGGTCAACATGAGCATGTCGCGGATCGTCTTCGAGTCGTCGATAGTGAGGATGCGTTTGGTCATTGGTTGCTCCACTGTTACGTACTGTCCGTCGGCATCGCCGACCGGGTCCGAGGCAACGTGTTGTTCGTGTGGTTCGTTCGCGTCCAGCCGACACATTTCGGCGCAATCGAGGCCCAGATCCTCAAATGCGCTTACGAATGCTACCGACGGATGTTCGATTGCCATCTGCGGACAACTTCGATGTTCAGCGAGAAGGATTTGGATGCACGGAAGAGTTAGAGTTTCGACTTCCGAGGCATCGATGTGCAGTCGAGACTCCCCCTGCAGACGGCTGCATAGGTCGTCAAGAAAGCCGTCCGCTGCGGCTAGATCGAGCACGACCGGCAATTTCAACAGTGTTAATTCCATATCACCCAACATGTGCTGGTTCGATCATTGCTCGTGTTTGTCACGCCGCATCAGCGTCATCAGCCGAGCGCGCCTCAGTTTGTGACGAGACGATCTCGCAGGCATCGAGGACCGCATCGGCCATATGCGCCAGCGAGCATTGCTGCATCACCGCGCCGCGCTCAAAAGCCACGCGCGGCATTCCGTAAATCAAAGCCGATTCTTCATCCTGGCCGAAGGTCCCGCCGCCCGCTTGGCGCAGTTCCAACAAACCTTCGGCGCCGTCCTTCCCCATGCCGGTCAAAATCGCACCGACGGCTGACTTCCCACAGACGCGCGCTGCGGAACGAAACAAGACATCAACCGACGGCCGATGACCGCTGACCGGGGCGCCATCCGACAGGCGACAAAGGAGCCGATTGCTGACCCGAACAATCTCCAGATGATGCGAACCCGGCGCGATATAGACATGACCAGGCTCGATCGGGTCACCGTCAGCTGCCTCTGACACCGTCATTGGGCACTGTCGGTTCAGTCGTTCGGCAAATCCCGTCGTGAACTTTGGCGGCATGTGCTGGGTAATAAGCGTGGGTGGGCAGTCGGGGGGCATCCCCATCAACAGGGCATTGAGCGCCTCGACCCCGCCGGTCGACGCACCGACAAAAATTATTTTGCCCGCCCGCTGATGCGATCGCTGCGGCCGTTGCTTTTGCGGCGCGGCGGCCCTCCCGCGAGCGCCCACGCGGACGCTGGCGGCGGCTTTCACTTTGCGCTGCAGCTCCTCAGCCAAATCAGTCAAACCATTGGCAAGGTCGGTAGCCGGCTTGGCAATGAAGTCGACTGCGCCGATTTCGAGCGCTTCGAGCGTCGTTTCAGCGCCGCCCTGCGTCAGGGTGGAAATCATGACGACCGGCATGGGCCGCAATGTCATGATTTTGCGCAAGAACGTGAGCCCGTCCATGTGCGGCATCTCGACGTCGAGCGTGACGACGTCGGGATTGAGCGCCTTGATACGTTCGCGCGCGATATGCGGATCAGCAGCCGTGCCGACGACCTGGATTTCGGGGTCCTCCGAAAGCAAGCTCGACAGCAATTGCCGCATCACGGCGGAATCGTCGACGATCAAAACGCGGACTGGCGCGCTCCGGGTCATTCGGTATCTCCAAACAGCTCAACATCGCCCACAGGCCGTTGCTTTAGCAGCCGCTGCGCGTAAGCATCCTCCTCGCGATCGACTGCGAACCGCTCGCTGCCGCCGAGCAACCGGCGCACCACGCGTCCGGTTGACGGGTAGTATTGAATTCGGCGTGGCAGCGTGCCGCCAAGGTCTTTGGCGGCGCATGACAGCCCCTCGGCCTGCAGATATTGCAACACGAACTCGGCGTTGTCGCTGCCAACAGCGTTACTTGATTCGGTAACGTTGCCTCCGCCAAAGACCTTGATTTCCATCCGCTCACGTGCACATCCGGCTTTAATCAGCTCGTTGACGAGCTTCTCCATTGCGAAATTGCCGAACCGGGTCGATTTCAGGTCATTGCCCCAGGCGCCCGATTTATGCTGGGGAAGCATGAAGTGATTCATTCCGCCGATGCCGGCCAAAGGATCGCGAATGCAGGCAGAGACACATGACCCGAGGACGGTCAGCAACACTTCATCCGACTGTCTGCTGATGTGGAATTCGCCTGGAAAAACTTTCACTATCCAGGCGGAAGTCGCCGCATCAAAGAATCGCCGGCCGGTGGCGGAATCGATGACGCTTTCCCCAGGCAGACCATCGGAGCGTCGTAATGCGGCGCCGCCGATCATTGAATTCTCCGATAGGTCGTACGGCCGACGAGTTCGAGCCCGGGATGTGAACCAACCAACGATTCAGAATGTCCGATGTAAAGCCAGCCGCCGGGCTTGAGCTGCTTTTTGAAGCGATCGACCAGGTGCATCTTGGTCGGCGTATCGAAGTAAATCATCACGTTGCGGCAAAAGATGGCATCAAACAAACCCTGGAAGGGCCAGTCTTCCATCAAGTTGAGGCGCCGAAAGACGATAAGGGATTGGACATCCTCATCCACCGTCACCTTCGCCGCCGTTCCCTCATTCATAGGCTGGAAGCAGGGATGGTATTGCGACGGACTTTCATCCATCGCAGCCGCGGCGAATTCGCCTTGGGCCGCTTTTGTCAGTATGTCGGTGTCGATATCCGTCGCAAGAATACGAACATTATGGGAAGCGAAATCACGAATCTCGCGGCGCAATACCACCGCGATCGTGTAAGGCTCCTCGCCGCTCGAACAACCAGCGGACCAAATACGCAAGCGCTGTCCCGATTTCCGGGCGGCGCCTTGAGCAAATGGGGCGGCGACATGAGTGCGAAAATGATCAAAGTGATGGGCTTCCCGAAAGAATTTGGTGTGATTGGTTGAAATCGAATTGATAAAGTTCTCGACTTCGGAGGCGTTGGCAGTGAGATATTCGCAATAGTGGCGAAACGATTCCAATCGAAGCGCGCGCAGGCGCCGCGACAATCGGCTGTAGATCAGGTTCTGCTTGCTCTCGGCAAGCGAGATCCCCGCATACTCGTAGGCGAGCCGCGTGAGAGTCTGAAAATCTGTGTCCGAGAATGCGAATTCGCGAATCGGATCGACGCTGGTTTGGCTGGCCGCAACGGCCGCCGCTGCTCTATGGCGGATGGCCGGCATCTTAGAATTCTTTCCAGTCTGGGCTGTTGACGGCCGTGGCGAGCGTCGCTTGCACGCGGCCGACGGGCACGCCCCAGCCATTGAGCATGGCCGCCGTTCGCTTCGTCGCTGCCGGATTCCGCTGCGAAGGCATGGGCAACACAGTCGATTGCAGCAGATTTTGTCGCGTCACCGGTTCGGGTCTGGCTCGAACGATGAAGAACGCCGGATAGTCAAATCGGCTGCCGCAGAGGTGGACGCTGTTTGGTCGATTTTCGCCCATCTCATGTCCGCTCTGCTGCTACGCGGCTTCGCTGACGTTTGCCGACAGAAGATTTGGCAGGTCGATCAGGGCAATCATGGTGGTGTCGATGGTGACGAGGCCGGAGAGAAAGTCTAAACGCGCGGCGTTTACGGTCCGCGGCACCGCCTGAATTTGCGACGCCTCCGGCGACACTATGTCGAGAACCCGGTCGGCCAGGAGGCCGATCAGCCTCGATGCGATTTGCACGATGATGACGATGTGGAGCGGCGTTGCCTCCGTCAGCCCTTGCCCGAAGCGGCAACGCAGATCAATGATCGGAACGATGACCCCGCGCAGGTTGAGGACGCCGCGAACGTAGTTCGGCTGCCGCGGCAGGTGCGTGATCTCGGTCCACCCCTTGATTTCGCGCACCGACATGATGTCGACGCCGTACTGGTCTGCGCCAATGGCGAAGCTGATGAGCTGGGTTGGCGATGTCGCGGCATTTGACGCAGTTCCGGACGCGCCAAGGCCGGCCTGACCGGGGTCGATGGTTCCAGAAGGAGGCGGTTCACTCATGACAGCGGTGTCTCATTCGGCACGGCGGCAAACCCGTCTTCTTCGTGGGCAAAGTGTCGGGCGTCGCGGGAATGATATTGCCCGCTCGGTCAGTGTCAGCGTTACGCAGTTAAAATGGCGATATTTTCTTATGAAATCATTAATAGCGAAATATATGACGCATTCTATACTGAATTATTGCAGTATTGTTCGAGATAGATCAATATTCGAGATGACAAACATAGAATAACATCTGGCACCGCCTGTGGGCGGTGCCAGACCGGATGCAACGCAGCTCGTCATCCAAACGAAGCGGACCAACGCGTGATCGTGTGTCCAGCTCGTGTCCTCCCACTCCGTGGAGGACTAGAACTCTTTCCACTCCGGATCGTTGACGGCTGTGGCGAGCGCGGTTTGCATACGGCCTACCGGGCCGCGCCGAACTGTTGCGGCCGTGCCGTTGCCGCCGCTCCGCGGCGCGGCAGCGGACTTGCCGGCTGGCATTTTGATCTCTGCTGTTTTGGCAGGCTTGGGCGCTGATGTGTGCCTTTGCACCGCCGCAGGCCCACCCGCATCAGAGTCGTCCACTCGGAACACGCTCACCTCGTCGTCCATGGCTTTGGACTGCTGTTCGAGCGTCTTCGCCGTGGCGGCGTTTTCTTCGACCAGTGCGGAATTCTGCTGGGTCACCTCGTCCATCTGGGTGAGGGCCTTGTTGACCTGCTCGATACCGGCTGCCTGTTCGGCGCTAGCGGAAGCGATATCAGAGACAATGCCCGCCACTTTTTTGATCGATTCGACAATTTCGGTGAGGGCAGTGCCTGCTTTGCTGACCAGATCGACTCCATCCTTGACCTGATTGTTGCTGTTGGTGATTAGGTCCTTAATGTCCTTTGCCGCTTGCGAGGAGCGCTGCGCCAGGCTGCGGACTTCCGAAGCCACCACCGCAAAGCCGCGGCCCGCCTCGCCGGCACGGGCCGCCTCAACGGCCGCATTGAGGGCGAGCAGGTTGGTCTGCCGCGCAATCTCGTCGATCACGCCGATGATGTCGGAGATTTTGCGCGAGGACTCCTCAATCCTCGCCATGGCGTCGACGGCCTTGGCGACAACCTGACCGCCGCGATCGGCCACGTCACGGGTGCCTGCAGCCGACTGATTGGCTTGCTGCGCGTTCTCCGCGTTCTTTTTGACGGTCGCGGACATCTGCTCCATTGAAGCCGATGTTTCCTCGAGGCTTGCGGCCTGCTCCTCGGTACGCTGTGACAGATCGGTGGTGCTCGCCGAAATTTCCGCGGAAGCGCTGGATACCTCACGCGCAGAGTTTCTGATCTTTGTGACAACCGTCGTCATCGTGTCGAGAAGGCCGTTGACACCGGTGCACAGTGCCCCGATCTCGCCGGTCTTGCCATCGATCGGGACTCGATGTGTAAGATCGTTCTCTTTCGCCGCTCCAACGGCGTCCTGCACTTGCTGGACGGCCTGTTGCATCGCCTCGCTCGCCTTCACGGCGGTCGTGACATCCGTGGCATATTTCACGACTTTGAAGGGCTTGCCGTTCGCGTCCATGATCGGGTTGTAACTTGCCTGAATCCAGATTTCCGTGCCGCCCTTGCCAATGCGTTTGTATTGGCCGGCATCGTACTCGCCGCGGCCGAGCTTTTCCCAGAACAAGCGGTAATCGGGACTTTGCCGATAGCCAGCCTCGACAAACATCGAATGGTGATGGCCTTTGACCTCATCGAGCGTGTAGCCCAGTACCTTCAAGAAATTTTCGTGGCAGTGAGGATTTTTCCGTCGAGGCCGAATTCGATCACGGCCTGCGCCTTGCTGATGGCGGCGAGTTGGCCCTCGTAGTCCGCGCTCTGCAATTTTTGCTGGGTGATATCGGTCGCGTATTTCACAACCTTGAACGGTTTGCCGTTGGCGTCAAGAATCGGATTGTAGCTCGCCTGAATCCAGACTTCCTTACCGCCTTTGCCGATGCGCTTGTACTGACCGGCGTCATATTCTCCGCGCCCGAGCTTTTCCCAGAACATCCGATATTCGGGACTTTGACGATAGGCCGGATCGACAAACAACGAATGATGCTGGCCCTTGATCTCGTCTAGCGTGTAGCCCAGCGTCCGCAGGAAGTTCTCGTTGGCGTGCTGGACCTTGCCATCCATGAAGAATTCGATGACCGCCTGCGCTTTGTTGATCGCGTCGAGCATGCCCGCGTTCGAGCGTTCGGCCGTGACGTCGCGCCACTCCAGGATGTTGCCGACGTGATTATTCTTTGCGTCAAACGCACCATTGATCAGCAGCGCCACCTTCAGATGACCGATGGTGATTTCGGTCTGAATGGGCAGTCGGCTGGGATCGGCCAACATCTGGCGCTGGTGCGACGGATTCTTGTGAAATGTGTCGATGCACATTCCGATGATTTTGTCGGCGTCGAAGCTTGGCCAAAGCGAACGGAATGCAGCCTCGTGTTTTTTTAGTAGTTCGCGCGTCGGTCCGTTCACATAGGTGACCATGAAATCACGGTCCACCATCATGATGGCAGATGAAATCTTTTCGACAATCTGCGCCTTGATTTCCGCCACGTTGTGGCCGACTGCGCGGCCGCGCGATGCAGATTTTCCAAACATTGCCGATCTCCGTTCGTGCCTGAATTTTCGCCTTTTGGCGTCTGGGATACTGGTGAGCCTAATCGATGGTGAGTGAGAGAAGGTTCGGAAGGTCGATGAGCGCTATCATCGCGCCTTCGGTCGCTGCCAATCCGGACAGGAAGTTCAGGCGTTGAGATTGCGCCACCCGCGGCACGGGTTTGACCTGAGTCGCGTCAAGCGAGACGATATCGAGGACGCGGTCGGCGAGCAGCCCGACCGGCTTCGCGCCGATTTGCACGATGATCACGATGTGCAGCGGCGTCGCCTCCGTCAGCCCCTGACCGAAGCGGCAGCGCAAGTCGACAATCGGGACGATCAAGCCACGGAGGTTGAGCACGCCGCGAACGTATTCAGGCTGGCTGGGTAACGACGTGATCGCCGTCCAGCCCTTGATCTCGCGGACCGCCATGATGTCGACCCCATACTGATCGTCACCGATGGCAAAGCTGATGAGTTGATTAGGAGTCGTCGGAGCGTCCGACGGGATTGCCGCGTCCAAATCCACAGGAGGGATCTGGGGGGCGTCTACTGATGGGGAAACAGCTAATTCACTCATGCCCCACTACCCTCTTCATTGAACCTAATAGGTAACCAGCATTTCTAACAGATAAATTTAATGATACATTAGTTAAAAATCATTTATTATTCAAACCGTTCTTCGAAAATCTGTGTGATACATGATAAAATCTTCAAATATAGATTATATACCTAAATTATACTTTTGAAATACTTGTGAGTAAATTCGCTGCATCCGCTGCTTCCTCACTCGGCTGCCAGCGGCCAGGCTTTGAGCGGCAGTTCGAGGCTTTGCCACACACCCATGAGCGCATCCGCGAGCGCGTTGATCATTGTGTCGTCGTGATACGGCGACGGCGTAATACGCAGCCGCTCGGTGCCTTTCGGCACCGTCGGGTAATTGATTGGTTGAACGTAAATGCCACGCTCTTCAAGCAGCAGGTCGCTTGCGATTTTGCACTTGTCTGGATCACCGACGAACAGCGGCACGATGTGGGTTTCACTCGGCATCATCGGCAGTCCGACGGCGCCGAATATCGCCTTCACCCGGGCGACGCGCTCCTGGTGCCGCTCGCGCTCGAAATTCGACGTCTTGAGATGACGGATCGCAGCAGTCGCAGCGGCGCAAACTGGCGGCGGGAGCGCGGTCGTAAATATGAATCCGGCCGCATAGGACCGGACCGCATCGATAAGAGCCGCACTTCCAGCGATGTAACCACCAAGACCGCCGAAGGCCTTGGCAAGCGTGCCCTCTATCACGTCAACGCGTTCCATGGCGCCGTCGCGCTCGGCGATCCCGCCACCCCGCGAACCGTACATGCCGACGGCGTGCACCTCGTCGAGATAGGTCATGGCGCCGTAGCGCCGCGCCAGATCACAGATCGTGTTGATTGGCGCGACGTCGCCATCCATCGAATAGATGCTTTCGAAGGCGATGAGCTTCGGCCGTTGCGGTGCAGCCGCCTGGAGCAACTCCTCAAGATGAACGACGTTGTTGTGCCGAAAGATTTTCCTCTCGCACCCGGACTGGCGAACGCCCTCTATCATCGAATTATGATTGCTAGCGTCCGATAGGATCAGGCAATCGGGAAGCAATTTGCCGATGGTCGAAATTGCAGTCGCGTTCGAGACATAACCAGAAGTGAACACGAGCGCCCCTTCCTTGCCATGCAGGGAAGCGAGCTCGCGTTCGAGCTCGACAAGCGGATGATTGGTGCCGGCGATGTTGCGGGTACCGCCTGCTCCAGTGCCCATCCGCGTTGCAGTCTCAACCATGGCGCCAACGACTTTGGGGTGCTGCCCCATGCCGAGGTAGTCGTTGGAGCACCAGATGACGACATCGCGCGGACCGTTTGCCGAATGCCAAATCGCGTAGGGAAAACGGCCGGCAATCCGTTCCAGATCGGCGAAGATCCGGTAGCGTCTTTCGTCCCGCAGCCGACTTACCGCACTTGTGAAAAATGTATCAAAAGTCATAAGTATGCACTCGCACCAACAATCATGATCCAGCGCCTCGTGCGCGGTTGCAGACGTTCATGCCCCTCGACGGCGCGGCAATTCACCTGATGAACCTGGCTTGGCCGTCTTTCCGCAGAACTTCAAAAGCTTCCATTGGAACAAATACTTTGAACACCATTGCATAAGGATTAATACTTATGACGATATATTATATTATACTATATAATACTGATATATCTATCCTGATCGACAATTTATAATATATCGCCTACGACGATTGTGGCGCCGATTTGGTCATCTGCCCGTATCGGCAACTAAACACCGCGCAATCTGCGGGCTGATAACAAGCGGGCGTTGTATCGAACTGGCAGCGCAGCGATGCGCCCAGAGGGTGGATTTGAGAGCAAGCCTCAAACACTTGCAATAATGGAAAAAAATGCATTATTCGACCGGCCATCGCGCCGACATCAAAACTACTTAGAGTTTAGTTGCACCAAAACTTCGATAGATAAAGAAATGCGCACTAGTTTATTGGAGATAACATTTAGTTTTATTAACAAAAATTATTGGAATTCCGCTTTGGCCCGCTTGTTAGTTCAACTATGCAAACGTTCTATGGCACTAAGGTGATTCGCGACTGCTTTATGCTCGCGGATTGTCACGGCGCAGGTTTGTTTTGTTTGTTCGTGACGCGCTATCGGGGCAAGGGGCGCGGATAAGTTTTCTGTCGCACGCGCTCGTTAGCGCGGTCACCTGCCGGGTCTGGACTATTAGATCAGGGAGCTGAACCCGATGAACGCCCGCGTCAGACCGGCGACGGCTGTGTCCGTCGCTCCGCTGGCACAACCAACTTGCGCCGCGTGCACGACATATGAAAGCAACGTTTGCCAAGCCGCGGCGGCTTGGTTGCAGCCGACGGACGCCTCAGTTCAGGTTCAGCAATCCGCTCATTTCGTACCAGCGCGGCGAATCATTTGCCGGGAATACGAATTGCACGATGTGGTACCCATTATTTGCGAGGGATGGGCAGCCTCTGTTGTGATGCTATCAGATGGCAGCCGACAAATTTTGTCGTTCCTGTTGCCGGGCGACATTGTGTCCGCGGCATTGTTCTTTGACACCCGGCCTCATTATTTGGTCGAGGCCATCACCGATGTCCGCTACCGCACCCTCAAGCGATCCGAATTCAGAGCGGCCCTTTTCAGAAATCCGAGTTTGCTTGAAAAGCTGGCTAAGGCGTGGACCGACGAGACAATAAGAGCAGATCAACTCATCGTCGACCTCGGGCACCGGACGGCCGACGAGCGCATCGCGCGGCTGATCCTTAATCTGGCGGAAAGGCTCGAGAAACGCGGCATGATCGAGTCCGAGACGGTGGAAATGGATTTTCCACTACGCCAGCACCACATTGCCGACGCTACAGGATTGACTCCGGTCCACGTCAGTAAAGTGCTGACCGAGTTTCGCCGCGGCGGCTTGATCAATATCAGCGATCGGTCGTTGACGATTCTCGACCAAGTTGGATTCCGGCGCGTCGCCCAGACGCGATAGTACGTTCGCCCCAAACACGGAGCCTTCCGCGCGCTCGCCTGTAGGCATGCTCTGCATGTGGGGCCGACTGCATTCCCAGTACACCCGCAGGTTCTACTGGAGCCTAAACTGCCGCATCTGGACAGCCGCTAATTCGTGCACTCGTTCCGCTGTTCGCCAGTACAGCAGCCAGCGAAAAGACCGCGTTCTGCCCACCCATGAAAATTCGCAAACCTCGCCTTCCAAGACATGTGGAATCTGAGGACAACCCTGGCTCACCCTTCCACTCAATTGCGAATCCAGACATGATTGTTGCGACTCACTATTTGTCGCGTCGCATTGCGTTGCTTTTGCCTAGTTCTGCGCGCAATCTTCAAATGCGATGGCCGTGGATTCGCCGAGACCGCTTCATAACTTTCCTCTCATTCGCTCCCGCGATGTTGAGGAAGTGCGCAGTTGCATCACCCGCTTTTATGATAAGCCCGTCTTAGTACCGGCGCGCCACGCCGAGGACTTAGACGCGACTATTAACGGCTGCCAGTTCCGAAACATCGGAATCTGTTACAGCACATTCGGGGCTGATATTGGCTTCGAGTTTCCACCGGCCGGGTTGTTTTCGCAGCTATTTCCGATCCGTGGAAGGGGCGAGGCGACCTGCGGCCGAACTTCATTTGGATTGACCGCAGGCGCTGGCGTGGTAATTCCGCCGGACACATCACACAATTCAAACATCAGCGCCGATTACGAACACCTTGTTTTGCGAATAAACCCGCGAGCATTGACCGAAAAACTTGCGGCCATGACCGGGGCAACGATCTCCGAACCCTTGCTGATGGGCGCGCGACAGAGCTCGAAGCATCCGGCGGCGCAAATGCTTGGGCAATATCTTCCGCTTCTTGTCGACACTTTGAGTGGCGGTATTCCGCCTTTTCCAGATTGGTGGATGGCGCAAATCGAACAGCTGCTTATGACGTTGTTTCTATGCGGGCACAGGCACAATTACAGTCATCTGTTGGAGCAGGAGCCCGCAGACACCGCTCCGCGGCAGATCCGGCAAGCCGAGGAATACATTGAAGCAAATGCGAAGCGCGCAATTTCTCTCGAAGAACTTGCAGACATTACTGGCGTAAGCGCTTTCAGCCTGTTTAGCTCATTTAAGAAATATCGCGGGTATTCGCCGCTGGATTTCCTTTCGCAAGTGCGGTCGAGAGGTGGAGGAGGGCAGCGATGAAAACGGCGTGGACCGGAGATGCAACCGCGGGATCTTTACGGTCGCAGATACGACAAGCCGAGGCATACCGTCGATGCAAACGCCTATCGCGCAATTACCCTTGAGGGGCTCGCGGAAGTCACGAGGGTAAGTGCCCCTGAGTCTGTTTAAACCATTTAAGCAACACCGCAGTTACTTCCCTCTTGCATTCCTTTCCCAAGTGTGATCGCAAAGCAAAGCCACCTTCGGATGAAATCAGCTCAGCCACTCGCCCGATTTTTGCTCGTTGATACGTCTTGCCCAGAAGAAATACGCGCGGCATTTACGCGTACTTACGGCAAACCAAATTTTAAATTCTTGAATCGGGAGCGGAAGTTTCACACCGTGATCAATCAATGCAAGCTGGACGACATGGCACTGATCTACGCTTCGTGCGCTGCCGACCTCTGCATTGAATATCCCGAAACCGATCTAGCAACGCAGATATTCTCAGTTGACGGGAAGTGCCAAATCATGACTAGCGGCACATCAATCACAGTCCGCCCCGACTGCAGCGCCGTGATATCTGCGCGTGAACCTTTGCGCAGTATAAGCAACGCTGATTACAAGCGTTTGTGCTTGACAATAAAATCCCGGGCGTTGGCTAATAAGCTATCGGCGATTGTCGGAGAGGCCTGCGCAGAAACATTGCGTTTTAATCCCAGGCAGGATTATGCGCTTTATGCTGCAACGACATTGCGCGCACATTTTTTCTTTTTAATTGATATTCTAAACAAGTCCACCGCTCCGCTTCCGCAGTTCGTACTATCGGAGTTTGAGCAGACTTTGATGGTGATGTTTCTTCAGGCCAACCGGCACAACTACAGCCAATTATTAGAGCAGAAACCGCGGCATTGCGCTTCTTGGCAAGTCGACCGGGTCGAGGCCTATATTGAAGCGAACTGGCGGCGTGCGATTACGCTGGAAAGCTTGGCGGACATCAGCGGGGTCAGTGCTTTCAGCTTATTCCGGTCGTTTAAAAACAACCGGGGCTATTCGCCGATGGAATTCCTGAGACGGGTTCGGTTGCGCCACGCGCGGGAATTATTGCTGGGTCCTGACGCAAACACTACGGTCGCCGAGATAGCATCCACTTGCGGATTCGCTGATCCTCGCCGCTTCGAAGGTGAATACGTTCTGGCTTTCGGCGAGTCTCCGCTTGAAGCGCTTGATCGCGGTAAAAACCCGCAGCCCCTTTGGCATTGACGGCAATAAAGTCGCGCGGCGATTGCTGTTACTCTATCCAAATTGTTGCCTTAACCCAAGCCACGGGACTGCTGCAGCCGGCGCAATGTCGCTAGGCTTGCGGAGTGGCCCGGGCGCGGATGCGCGGCGCTGATCGAACTAAAAAGCTTGCACCCTTCGCGGCGACCGAAACCGCGGGTGAACGACGACCGTTGGTTTCGATCCCTCGGCCAGATATGCCTGCAAGCGAACGGCACTCTCACTGCTCGCGATCAGGCGCTCCGCCATATCGAGCAGCTGGAGGAACTCGGCTTTGCTTAAACAATTAAATTGCACATCGTTGACTTGCCGCTGTACCGGGGCAAGTTCGGCGAGCAGCGCATCTCCCTTGGCGGAAACCTGAAGTTTAACGCGGCGCCGATCGGCCGGATAGACCGATTTATGGATGAGACCGCGCTTGAGCAGCTTGTTGGTGACGGTGGTGACGAAAGCCCCGCTGAGATGCAGGTGGTCGGCGACGCGGTTGACATTCACGTCTCCCTCTTCGGCGTCGAGGTGCCTGATCGAAATCAAGGTCGTGTACTCGATGCCGACGAGGCCGATGCGTGCGGCGTGGCCGCTGCGCACGGCTTCGTGCCGGGCAAAAAATCCAAACAAGCTGTGGACCAGACGCCGGAAGTGACGGTCGGAGCCGTCCACAAGCATCTCCGGGCGCGAAATTGTCAGCGGCGCTCCTTTGCGAACCTGGCGGGAAGACTGCCGCGGCGATTTCTCCCTGACTTTTCTCTTCTGCATACCCATGTGAGTTCTTAGCCCGGTTTCCATGATTCTCAAACGATCCTAGCCGACAGCTTGGCAGTTTCAAAATTTGGCTTGTATACCTTCTGTAGTTAGCTATCTTACAGAACTGTTGAAAGACAGGACTTTCCATCAATCATCTGGGCGAACGCGCGCGACGTTGAACTGGCAAGGCGATGATCCCTGACAGTACGCGCTCAAGCGGGGACCCCGCGAACGCTCCGGTGCTCCTTGCCGTTGAAAATGTGACTATGCGGTTCAGCGGCGTCGTCGCGCTCGACGGCGTCAGCTTCGACGTTCGGCGCGGGCAGATCTGCGGCCTGATCGGTCCCAATGGAGCGGGCAAGACCACACTGTTCAATTGTCTCTCCCGGCTCAACAAGTTGTGGCAGGGCGAAATCGTTTTCGACGGCTGTCGTCTGTCTGCCGCGCCCATTCATCGCATGGCGACGCTCGGCATTGGCCGGACTTTTCAGAATCTGGCGCTGTTCGGCTCGATGACGGTTCTCGAAAACATCATGCTCGGCGGTCACTGCCGGACACGCGCCGGCTTTGTCGCGCACGCGCTGTCGGCTCCGAGCGTTGCCCGCGAGGAGGCGTTCCTATGGCAGCGGGCGAACGATCTGGCCGAACTCGTGAACCTCAAACAAGTCGCCGGTCGTCTGGTTGGCGATTTGCCGTTTGGTTACAGAAAGCGCGTGGAATTGGCGCGCGCGCTTGCTTCTGAACCGAAGCTGCTGCTGCTCGACGAACCGGCGGCGGGTCTTAATCGTGAAGAGGTTGAGACGCTGCGTGATCTCATTTGGCGAATTCGCGCTCAGCTGAGCGTAACGACAATCCTGGTCGAGCATCATATGAATCTGGTGATGACCGTCTCCGACACCGTCGTCGCGCTCAACTTCGGACGGAAGATCGCCGAAGGGTTGCCGCGCGACGTTCAAAATCATTCTGATGTGATCAATGCGTATCTTGGACACGCGACGTGACTGCATCGCTGCTCGAAATCGGAAATCTCGGCGCCTTCTACGGCCAAACGCAGGTGCTGCACGGCCTCACTTTCGGACTGGAGGAGGGCGGCATAACAACGCTTCTGGGCGCGAACGGCGCCGGCAAGACCACGACCTTGCGCGCCATATCCGGATTGGTGCGAACGACGGGCACGATCCTGTTTCAAGGCGAACGGATCGACGGCCGCAAGACGGAAGACATCGCCCGCCGCGGGATCGCGCACGTGCCGGACGGCCGCGGCACCTTTCTGGAGTTCACGGTCGAAGAGAACCTGCGGCTCGGCGCTTACGCGCGGCGCGATCGGGCAAACATCGCCGCGGACTTTGAGATCGTCTACGCCTATTTCCCGAAACTGAAAGAACGTCGACGGCAGCAGGCCGGTACACTCTCTGGCGGCGAGCAGCAGATGCTGGCGATCAGCCGCGGGCTGATGATGCGTCCAAAACTGTTTTTACTGGACGAGCCTTCGTTCGGCCTGGCACCGCTGGTAGTGCAGGAGATTTTCACCATTATGCGGGCGATCAATCGTCAGCACAACGTCAGCATGCTGCTGGTCGAGCAGAACGCGAATCTGGCTTTTGACCTCGCCGACCGGGCCTATCTGCTGGAAACCGGCCGCGTTGTTCTGTCCGGATCGTGCGATGAACTCAAGCAAGACAGCGCGGTGCGTCGCTCCTACCTCGGCTACTGAAAGAGTATATGGAAGCGCTGCTACACCAAGTGATTTCGGGTCTGGCGACCGGTGGCATCTATGCCAGCGTCGCGCTCGCCTTGGTCATGATCTACCAGGCAACGCATCTCGTGAACTTCGCCCAAGGTGAGATGGCGATGTTTTCCACCTATGGGGCATGGTCATTGATTCGAGCCGGCATTCCCTATTGGGAATCGTTCGTCATCGTGGTCGTAGCGTCGTTTGTGATCGGCGTTCTGCTTGAACGATTTGTCGTCCGTCCGGTGGCGGCGCGCTCGGTTCTATCAGTGGTCGTGATCTTCATTGGACTTTTGGTCATCTTTAACAGCGTTGCCGGCTGGATCTGGACCTACTCGGTGCGAACGTTCCCAACCCCGTTTCTGGATCAAATGTTTCCCAGCAACAAATACGTCACCAGTCACGAGTTCGGCTCGCTTATGATCATGCTGATCGAGCTTGCCGTGCTGTTTATTTTCTTCCGCTTTACCAGCCTCGGCTTGGCGATGCGTGCGGCTGCCTACAATCCGATTTCGAGCCGGCTGGTCGGCGTGCGCGTCGATCTCATGCTGGCGCTGGGCTGGGGAATTGCCGCGGCGCTCGGCGCGGTTGCCGGGATGATGGTGGCGCCGATCGTGTACCTCGATCCCAACATGATGTCGGGGATCTTGCTCTATGCCTTTGCTGGCGCGCTGCTTGGCGGCATCGACTCCGCCGGCGGCGCAGTGGTTGGCGGGCTGCTTTTAGGCGTCCTTGAAAATCTCGCCGGTGCCTATGTCATTGGCACAGACCTGAAGCTAACCTTCGCGCTCGTGATCATTGTTGCGGTCCTGACTGTACGGCCTTCGGGCCTATTCGGCAGGTCGGTCGTTTCGCGAGCTTGAGCATGCCGGCCAGGGCTTCTTCCAGCGTCGGCAGTACGGAATCGAGCGCGTCCGAGCGTACACGCCGAGTGGCGGCGATCGCATTGCTATTGCTTGTTGCAATCGCCTTGCCGTTCGTCGTCAGCGATTATCGCACCTTTCAGCTCACATTGATGATCGCGTATGCGATTGCGCTTCTCGGCCTTAATATTTTGACCGGCTACAACGGACAAATTTCGCTCGGGCATGGGGCGTTCTTCGCCATTGGCTCTTATGTGGCCGCCATCATGATGGATCGTTGGGACCTGCCGTATTGGTCGACGCTGCCGGTCGCCGGCCTTGTTTGTTTCGTCGCCGGCTTCCTGTTCGGGCTGCCCGCGCTGCGGCTCGAAGGACTCTATCTCGCACTCGCCACATTCGCGCTAGCCGTCGCTACCCCGCAAATCTTGAAATACAAGGGCATCGAAGAGTGGACCGGCGGCGTGCAGGGAATCAACATCATCAAGCCGCACGCTCCCTGGCCGCTGCCGCTCAGCCCCGACAAGTGGCTGTATTTTTTTGCGCTTGCCGTCGCGATTGCGATGTTTGTGGTCGGTGCGCGTTTGGTTCGCGGGCGTCTCGGCCGGGCGCTGATCGCAATTCGCGACAACCCGACGGCGGCATCGACCATGGGCGTCAATACGGCGGTCTATAAAACGCTGACATTCGGGGTTAGCGCGCTGTTTACCGGTGTGGGCGGGGCGCTGAGTGCCATTGCCGTGCAGTTCGTGGCTCCGGACAGCTTCGGCTTTCTGCTGTCGATCTCGTTCCTCGTCGGCATCGTGATCGGCGGGTTTGCCACGATATCGGGCGCGATTTATGGCGCTTTCTTCATCGAATTCATTCCCAACGTTGCGGACAGTATTTCCAAGTCTGCGCCGTGGGCAGTGTACGGAGCCTTCCTCGTCGCCTCGGTCTTTTTCATGCCGTCGGGTATCGCCGGGGCGCTGCGCGATGTCCGAAACCGCCTTTTAAGCCGCCGCCGACTGCCAAATATATCTTCGCAACAAAGCAATTGAATTAAGTTAAATTGTCGAGTAAATTGCCTGTAGGTTCAGCCGGCCCCGGCCCCAGGGAGGATGGCTATGTATCTCATGAACGCCTGGTACACCGCAGGCTGGTCGAACGAGATCACCCACAAGCCGCTGGCCCGCACTCTTCTGGATGAACCGATCGTGATGTACCGCGGCTCCGACAACCGCGTCGTAGCGCTTGAGGACCGCTGCTGTCACCGCGGCATGCCGCTGTCAAAAGGCGAGGTGTTCGACAGCAACATCCGCTGCGAATACCACGGGATGCTGTTCGACGGCTCTGGGCGTTGCATCGACATTCCAGGCCAGACAATGATTCCGGCGCAAGCCCAGGTCCGCAGTTACCCGATCGAAGAGCGCAATGATCTGATCTGGATTTGGATGGGCGATCCGGACCAGGCGGACCTCAGCCAGATCGTCAGCTATCCTTGGCATGGCACGTGGCCATACAAGGCAAAAAGCGAAATTCTGAAATGCAATTATTTGCTCGCCTCTGACAATCTGCTCGATCAGACCCATGCCGCCTACGTGCACAAGTCAACGCTCTCCAGCAATCCGGACGCGTACGCGACGGCCAAAATGGAGACGACGCCGACATCGGACGGCGTGAGGTTCATACGCTGGCTGCTCAACTGCAATCCGCCAAACCTCTACGCCAGCGCGGTACCTTTTAAAGGGCTCGTCGATCGGTGGGGAGAATTTGAGTACATCGCTCCCTCCTGCATTCTCCAATTCACCGGTGCGCTCGATGCCGGCATGGGTGCATACGATAAAGGCATCCGCGATGGCGGCTTCGGCTTGCGCATGTTCTACGGAATCACACCGGAGACCGAGGAGACGACTTGGTTTTTCTGGTCGACCGCCAACGGCCACCGGCAAAACGATCCGGCGGCAACCGAACAGCTGTTCCGCTCGATTGAGGAGGCGTTCAAGGAGGATGATCACGTCCTTGAGGTGCAACAGCAGACATTGCGGCGCCTCGGCGATCGCCGCCTGATTAACATTGCCTCTGACATCGCGCGCGTCCACGCACGCAATGCGCTCGAGCGCAAAATTGCGGCCGAGCGGGGCATTCCACGAGAGCAAGTGGTGACTACGGTTTAGCCGGGGTAGCAAACGGGCGGGAACCCATGGAGGCAGTCATGTCGATGCAAACCTCAAAGGCGGCCATTTTGGCAATCGCGCTGGTGGCGGGAGCAGGCGTTGCTCTGGCGCAGAACAAATATGACCCCGGTGCCAGCGACACCGAAATCGTCATTGGCCAGACCAATCCGTACAGCGGCCCGCTGTCCTCTTACAGCACGCAGGGCAAAGTCCAGGCCGCTTATTACACGATGATCAACGAACACGGCGGCGTCAACGGCCGGAAGATCAAGCTTATTACGCTCGATGACGGCTATAGCCCGCCGCGAACAGTTGAGCAGCACCGCAAGATGGTCGAGGAAGACAATGTCCTTGCCATCGTCGGCACCATGGGAACACCGACGAACTCCGCCATCGTCAAGTACATGAACGCGAAGCAGGTGCCGCAGATTTTCATCGCTACCGGCGCGTCGAAGTGGGGCGCCAATCCTACTGAATTTCCCTGGACCATGGGCTGGTATCCGACCTACCGCAACGAAGGCGTGATTTACGGGAAGTACATCCTCAGCAATATCAAGAATGCCAAAATCGGCGTCCTTTATCAGAATGACGACTACGGCAAGGACTTCGTCAACGGCTTCAAGGCCGGTCTCGGCGCGGACGCTCCGAAGCTGATCGTCAAGGAGGTCACCTACGAAGTCTCCGATCCGACGGTCGATTCCCAGATCGTCACGCTCAAGGATTCGGGAGCCAACGTCTTCTTCAGCGCCACGACCAACAAGGTTGCCGCCCAAGCTATCCGCAAAGCCTACGATATCGATTGGCATCCGACGCAATTCCTGGTCAACAACGCCGCTTCTATCGCCACCGTGCTCACGCCCGCCGGTCTCGACAAGTCGGTGGGGATCATCTCCACCGCTTACATTAAGGACCCCAGCGATCCCCAGTTCGCAAACGATAAGGGGATAGCCTGGTATCGCGACTTCATGGCGAAGTACTATCCCCAAGGCGACATCAACGATCCGCAAAACGAGATCGGAATCTCAATCGCCCAGACCTGGGTGCAAGTTCTCAAACAGGCCGGCAACGACCTGACGCGCGAGAATATCCGCAAGCAGGCAGCGAATATCCACGACCTTGAACTTCCGCTGTTGCTTCCCGGCATCACGCTCAATACCAGCCCGACCAAATATTATCCGGTCACCCAGCTGCAACTGACCAAGTTCGACGGCAAGAGCTGGGTACGCTTTGGCGGCGTGCTGAGCGGCTCGTGACCGGAAGCTTTGACACTGGAGGCGTCGCGATATGGTTATTGTCGCGACGCTTGAACGAGTGTGCGCCGGCGCTGTGTTATTGGGCCGACCAGCGATTTTGGCTTCGACGATTGCGGCCGGCAAGGCACGGATAGATGGAGATCAAACGAATACTGACGTTCGCCGATGAGGTGCGAGCAGAAGCCGGGCGGCGCACCGAGCCGCCATTGCGCAAGTCAGCGGTGGTCGCGGTCGTGCACAATCCTTTCGCTGGCAGATACGCGGAAGACCTATCGCCGCTGATTGCTGCGAGTGAAGCCATCGGCCGCGAAATTTGCGCGATTGCCGTGGCGCTGCTGGCGCCCCACAAACCTGTGAGCTATGGCAAGGCGGCGCTGGTGGGGCTTGCCGGCGAACAGGAGCATGCCAACGCGATGCTCACGACGGTCTTTGGCAACGTGATGCGCGAAGCCGCTGGCGGCGGCAAAGCCTGGATCTCATCTTTTACCAAGCGCGTGGCGCCTGGCGCGGCCATTGACATACCGCTTGCGCACAAGGATGCCCTGTACGTCCGATCGCATTATGACGGCATCAGCATAACGCTGCACGATGCGCCGCAGGCCGACGAGATAGCCGTCATTTGCGCCTACGCATCGCGCGGACGGCCGAACCAACGGGTTGGGGGGCCTGCTGCCGATGACATCAAGAATATGGACGGACTGACCTGACCGAGCCGGAGACTTTCGGTCACCGGTTTAAACGGAGCGGACATGAGCGATTGCAAGACAGGCGCCGAGCACATCAAGTCGCTCAAGGACGGCCGGACCGTTTATCTGGACGGCCAGCTTGTCGGCGACGTTACCGAGCATTCGGCGTTCCGCAACGCCGTGCAATCCGCCGCGGCGCTGTATGATTTTCAGGCCAGGCCGGACCAGCTGGAGCTGATGACCTTTCAGCCGAATGGCTCGAACCGGCGCATCAACCGCGCCTGGCAGATGCCGCGCAACTATGACGAAATGGTACATCGCCGAAAGGCGCTGCAGGCTTGGGCCGCCTTGTCATGCGGCTTCTTTGGACGTTCGCCAGATCATCTCGCATCGGCCCTGGTCGGTCAGGTCATGGGTATCGACGTCTTCCGCAAGCACAGCGCCGACCGCGCGAAAGCTCTGGTGGATTATTTCGAGTTCGCCAGCGAGAACGATTTATTCCTCACTTACGTCATCATCAATCCGCAGGCGCAGCGCGGCAAGGACTGGGGCGAGCAGGACGACGATCTGGTGGCGCGAATCGTGGACGAGGATTCTGCCGGCGTAACGATTCGCGGCGCCAAAATGCTCGGTACCTCGTCGATCATGGCGAACGAGGTTTTCGTCGCCAATCTTCAGCCGCTCAAGACGGGTGAGGAGGACTTTGCGTTTTCCTGCGCGCTGCCGATGAATGCGAGGGGCTTGCGTGTGCTGTCCCGCAAGTCCTACGAAGCGCACGCCGTATCCGTCTATGACAACCCGCTCTCATCGCGGTTCGATGAGAACGATGCGTTGATTTATTTCGACGACGTCAAGGTGCCGTGGGAGCGGATGTTCGTCTATCGCGATCCGGACATGTGCCGCTCGCAATTTCACGACACCCCTGGACACTCCTATCAGAACTATCAGTCGCAAATCCGGCTATCGGTGAAAATCGGCTTCCTCGCGGGCCTCGCGCGAGGCGTCACTGAAGCGATCGGCACCGCCGCTATTCCGTCGGTTTCCGAACAGCTCGGCATGCTGGCGGCTCAGGTCGGCATGGTCAACGCGATGCTGTCCGGCATGGAGGCGTCAGGATCTCAGCTCGGTGAATGGTACGTGCCGAACAAGCATTTTATGTATTCGGCGCAGGTGCTCACCCAGGATATTTATCCCCGCATCGTTCAGACAATCCGCGACCTCGCCGGCGGCGCACTTATTATGCTGCCCTCCTCCGTGCTGGACTTTGCTAACCCCCAGATGGCGGCGATCATCAACAAAACCCAGCGCTCGGCGTCTATGAACCCGGAGCAAAAAGTGAAGTTTCTCAAGGCGGCCTGGGACGCGATCGGCTCCGAGTTCGGATCGCGACACACGCAGTACGAGATGTTTTATGCCGGCGCGCGCTTTGTGACTTGCGGTCACAGCTTCCGCACCTTCGACTGGAAGAATGTTGCCGGGCTGGTAGACTCGCTGTTGTCCTCGTACGATCTGCAAAGCGAGTTGACGCGCGCTACGCATTGATACCGAGGCTTTCATGAAGATCGCGATTGTCAACCTCGGTCAGATCGTGTCCGGGGACTGGCAATCTCCGTTCGTCGGCGGTGACACGATTATCACCGACGGCGATCGCATTACGCACGTGGGGTCAGCATCGGTAGCCGAAGTCGAAAACGCCGATGTGATCATTGATGCTGGCGGCATGACGGCGATTCCCGGTCTGATCGACTCCCATGTCCACATTACTTTTGGCGACTACACGCCGCGGCAACGGACAGTTGGCTTCCTCGAAAGCTACTTGCACGGCGGCATTACCACTGCGATCTCAGCATCGGAGGTGCATGTTCCGGGCCGCCCGAGCGATCCCGAGGGAGTAAAGGCGCTCGCACTCGCGGCACAACGCTGTTTCGCGCACTTCCGCCCCGGCGGCATGAGGGTTATCGCCGGCTCGGTTATTCTGGAGCCCGGCCTTTCGTCTGCCGATTTCCGGGAGTTGGCGGCCAAAGGCGTAATGCTGGCGAAGGCCGGCTTCGGCGCGGTCAAGACCGCGTATGATTACGCGCCGCTCGTTCACGATGCCAAGACAGCGGGCTTGATAACTACTTGCCACACCGGCGGCTCCTCAATCCCGGGCTCCGGCGCGATCACCGGCGACCATCTGCTCGCCATACAGCCGCACGTATCCTTCCACATTAACGGTGGCCCGACGGCGATGCCCGACGCGGATTTCGAGCGGGTCATCAAGGACAGCACGATGGCGCTGCAGGTCTGCACAGCCGGCAATCTGCGGACGGTGTTGTTGTGCGCGCGCCTTGTGGACCGGTTCGGCGCCTTCGATCGTTTCATTATCGGTACCGACACGCCAACCGGCTCCGGCATCATGCCCCTTGGCATTCTGTATACCATTGCGCATTGCGCGAGCCTGACCGACATGCCGCCAGAGCGTTTCATCTGCGCGGCTTCGGGCAGCAATGCGCGTGTTTACAACCTCGACTGCGGGTATCTCGCAGCCGGCAAAGCCGCCGATATCGTGCTGATCGATGCGCCCGACGGCGGCACGCAGCAGACTGCGCTGGCCGCTATCAAGCACGGCGACATCGCCGCCATCGGCAGCGTTGTAAGCGCAGGCATACCGCGCTTTGTCGGCCGAAGCCGCAACACTCCTGCCACAACCCGTAAAGCTCGGGTGGTAAAATCAACCGTCATGCAAGATTTCGCGCCCGCAAGCCACTAGCAACTTGCGGTAAGATCGTGTGGACGCGAAATTCGGTGCTGGCGGCCGATAGCATTCGAGGAGCAATATCAGCAGATCGTGGACTGCATCGCAGTACGAGTAGGTTTCTGACCACACATGTTTGCAGCTTGCAGCGCCAAGATGATCTTTTGGCAATGATCACAGATCGAGAAAGAGGTCGCAAGGCCGATGGTGTCGCGTTTTCAAAGCGCGCAACACGCCCAATAAACGAAATCGTGGCCAAACAAGACGATCCAGGTATCGAAATCATAAACGATGGCGATCAGAGCAATATCAGCTTCGTCAGCTGCGTCCACGAGCGCTTAAGCGGGATAGTCGCCGCGCTGATTGCAAAGCTTGAGCCTCTTTCCACCGCGTCGCGGGCGAGCCGTGTCTTGCCGCACGGCTGGCTGGCTCTCGCCTTAATCGCGCCGGTACTCGGCGGTTGCTCGGAAGGTATCCTGGATCCGAAGGGTCCTGTCGCGTCCGACGAAAGGACGATCCTCTTCAATTCGCTCGGCATCATGCTGGCGATCGTCATCCCGACGATCCTGGCGACGCTCGGCGTTGCGTTCTGGTTCCGCGCCTCGAACACGCGCGCGCGTTACCTGCCGGACTTTGAATATTCCGGCCGCCTCGAAATGATCGTGTGGTCGATTCCGGCGATGACGGTGATGTTGCTCGGCAGCCTGTGCTGGGTCGGTTCGCACGACCTCGATCCGCGCAAGCCGCTCGCCTCCGCAGTCAAGCCGGTGACCGTGCAGGTGGTCTCGCTCGACTGGAAATGGCTGTTCATCTACCCGGAACAGGGCATAGCCGCCGTTAACACGTTGACCATCCCCGCCGGTACACCGATCAGCTTCCAGCTAACCTCCTCAGGCGTGATGAACAGCTTCATGGTGCCGCAACTCGGCAGCCAGATTTACACCATGGGCGCGATGACGACCCGGCTGCAACTGCAGGCGGACGGGCCGGGTACCTACGAGGGCCGCTCGTTCAATTTCAGCGGCGACGGCTTTTCCGATATGCACTTTCTCGTCCATGCGGTGTCGCCGGATCAGTTCAGTGCCTGGGCTGCAAAAACCAAAGGCGCGGGACCGACGCTCGATGCGCGGAGCTACGCCGAGCTGGAAAAGCCGAGCCGTGCCGTGCCGCCGTTTACCTACGGCTCCGTCAGCTCCGGCCTGTTCGAAACGATCATGAGCGCTGGCATGCCGGTCGGACTTTGCCACACCGTCGGGCTCAATTGACGCACGGAGGATTGTGCTTTGCGCTTACTTGGGAAGCTGAGCTGGGACGCGATCCCGTTCGACCAGCCGATACCCTTGTTCGCGTCCGGGCTGATGATCCTGGCCGTCGTCCTCGTCCTCGGCTGGATCACATTGAGAGGGCATTGGCCGTATCTCTGGCGTGAGTGGCTGACCTCGGTCGACCACAAGCGCATCGGCGTGATGTATTGCGTGCTCGCCTTGGTGATGCTGCTGCGCGGCTTTACCGACGCCATCATGATGCGCACCCAGCAGGCTTTTGCCGCCGGCGGCGCGCAGGGTTATCTGCCGCCGGAGCATTACGACCAGATCTTCTCGGCGCACGGCACCATCATGATCTTCTTCATGGCGATGACGATCATGATCGGGCTCATGAATTTCGCGTTACCGCTGCAACTCGGCGTGCGCGACGTGGCATTTCCGACCTTGAACTCGGTGAGTCTTTGGCTGACCGCATCGGGCGTGCTCTTGACCAATATTTCGCTGGTGATCGGCGAATTCGCCAAGACCGGCTGGATGAACTATCCGCCGCTCAGCGAACTGCAATATTCCCCCGGAGTCGGCGTCGACTACTATCTGTGGGCGCTGCAGATTTCCGGCGTCGGTACGCTGATGACAGGGATCAATTTCGTCACCACCATTCTGAAAATGCGCGCCCCGGGCATGAGCTATATGCGGATGCCGGTTTTCTGCTGGACGGCGCTCGCAACCAATCTGCTCATCGTCGCCGCCTTTCCCGTCCTGACCGCGACCTTTGCGATGCTGTTGCTCGACCGCTATCTCGGTTTCCATTTTTTCACCATCAGCGGCCAAGGCAACATGATGATGTATGTCAATCTGTTCTGGGTATGGGGCCACCCGGAGGTCTACATCCTCGTTCTGCCCGCGTTCGGCATCTTCTCCGAGGTCATCGCCACCTTCTCGGGCAAGCCGCTGTTTGGCTACCGCTCGATGGTCGCCGCCACCATGGCGATCTGCATTCTCTCGTTTCTGGTCTGGCTGCATCATTTTTTCACCATGGGTGCCAGCGCCGACATCAACGGCTTTTTCGGGATCATGTCGATGATCATCGCCGTGCCGACCGGCGTGAAGATCTTCAACTGGCTGTTCACGATGTATGGCGGCCGTATCCGCTTCACCGTGCCGGTGCTGTGGTCGATCGGCTTCATGGTGACCTTTGCTATCGGCGGCATGACCGGCGTCCTGCTGGCAATGCCGCCAGCCGATTTTGTCCTGCACAACAGCCTGTTTTTGGTCGCGCATTTTCACAACGTGATTATCGGCGGCGTCGTTTTCGGCGCGATGGCGGGCTACAATTATTGGTTCCCCAAGGCGTTCGGCTTTCGGCTCGAGGAACGATGGGGCGCGGCCTCGTTCTGGTGCTGGTTGGTCGGCTTCTATCTGTCCTTCATGCCGCTCTATGTGGTCGGGATGATGGGCATGACCCGCCGCATGCAGCACTACGACAATTTGAGCTGGCGGCCGTGGCTGATCGTTGCCGGCATTGGATCGGTGGTGATCTTGGCGGGTATTATCAGTCAAATCGTGCAGCTCGTCGTCTCGATCCGCCACCGCGAAGAGTTGCGCGACCGGACCGGCGATCCCTGGAATGGCCGCACGCTCGAATGGTCGACGCCGTCACCGCCGCCGCCGTGGAATTTTCCCCGGCTGCCGCATGTCAAAGGGATCGACGCCTTCTGGACCATGAAGCGAGAGGCCGGCGGCGCGCCGGCTGCGCGAGCGTCGACGTCGGGTTATGCGCCGATTGACATGCCGAAAAATACCGCGACCGGCTTTGTCACCGCCTTCTTCGCCGTCGTCACCGGTTTTGCGCTGATCTGGCACATCTGGTGGATGGTCGTCGTTGGCTTGTTCGGCGCCTTGGTGACGACGCTCGTCTTCGCGTGGCGCGAACAGGAAGAGGTCGAGATACCGGCCGCCGAAGTCGCCCGTGTCGATCGCGAATACCGCGCGGAGACGGCAACATGAGCAGCACGGCCGTCTTTGGCGAAGAGCCGCTCGCCACGGGCGATGTGACCTACGAGGGTCCCGCGCCAAAGCGGATAGTGGTCGCCTTCGGCTTCTGGATCTTCCTGCTCAGCGACATCGTCATGTTCTCGACGCTGTTCGCGACCTACGCCGTGCTCGCGCACGCCAGTGCGGGTGGTCCGGAAGGTGCGCAGCTATTCGACCAGACCAGGGTCGCGATCGAGACTGCGTGCCTGCTACTCTCCAGTTATACCTGCGGCCTGATGTGGATGGCGGTCGGAGCGCACAATCGGAGCGCCACCTATGTTGCCGCCGCGGTCACCTTCGTCCTCGGCGCCGCGTTTCTCGGGCTTGAAGCTAGCGAGTTCGCCGGCATGATAAGGATCGGCGCGACGCCGGAGCGCAGTGCGTTTCTCTCCGCTTTCTTTACCCTGGTCGGCTGCCACGGGGCGCATGTGACCTTTGGGCTACTGTGGCTCGTTGTCATGATGGCGCAGGTCGCGACCAGGGGATTTCGCCCGACCGTGGAACGCCGACTGGCCTGCTTCAGCCTGTTCTGGCATGCGCTCGATATCATTTGGGTGGGGCTGTTCACCGTCGTTTATCTGATGGGAATCCGCTCATGAGCACGCAGCCTCACGATCGCGCCCCCGGGGACAACACCGGTCACGCCACGCGCCAGGAGACTTTGTCCGAGTTGCCCGTTTATACGATCGGGCTCGTCCTTGCGGTACTCCTGACTGGCGTATCGTTCTGGGCCGCCAATACCTCGCTGTTGTGGCCCCCCGGCGTGGCGCTTGGCCTTGCCGTGCTCGCGATCGCCCAGATGGGCGTGCATTTGGTGTTCTTTATCCATATCACCACCGGTCCGGATAATACCAACAACGTGCTGGCGCTCGCCTTCGGCATTTTGATCGTCATGCTGGTCATGGTGGGCTCGCTCGTGATCATGGCGAGTCTAAGCGCAAACATGATGCCGGCGGGCGATCTGATGAATTTGCAGACGCAGCATTAAATGCAAGGGTTAATCCAAGAACAGATTGCGTTCAACGCAGTGGTTAATCCTTTGCCGTTTAATCGACGCTGGCGGGAGTATTTTGTCAATGCTTGTGGTAGGCTTTTCGTGCGAATCGGTTCGTGCTGAATGTTGGGGTATTTCAACAAAGGAGCTACACCGTGGCAAAGAAAACGAAGAAGATGAAAAAGAAAGCCAAGAAGACCAAGAAGAAGTAATTTGGAGCTTCGGCGTCAAGGGACGTCGCTACTGCAAGTGTGGAATTCAAGATTGGCGGCTGGCTCCGTCCAGCCGTCTTTTGCTCGTGCGAGATGCTAAACCATCCTGCCGCCTTTCCAGAACGGCGCGCGTAATTGCTTTTTGTCGATCTTCTTGTTTGGAAGACGCGGAAGTGCATCGATGAAAACGACGCTCTTCGGTTTCTTGTAGCTGGCAATATAGCCGCGACAGATGCGCGAGCGATGTTCGTCGCCGTACGAGTAGTCCCTGTTCTGGTAAGTCAAAGCGACACCGCTGGGCGACTTTGCTCCGTTGGCCTCCACGATGTCTCCCATCATCGCGAGGCCGGAGTTATTCAGCATTGAGATTCTCCTTTCGATCCTGGGCGGGCTAGATCGCGACCTTAAGCTGCCGCGCTACGCGCTTGATCTTGACCTCGACGCCAAGGCGCATCCACTCGCACGAAGCAAACGGAGGCTCGACTGACTCGCCGGTATTTGCGAGCGAGCGGCAGAAGCGCATGAGGCATAGCGATACCGTCTTACTATTGAGCTCGCCGGTGGTGTTATCGCCTGGCAGCGGTGCCGATCAATCGCAGCGTGTAAAAGCGATGGTCGCGAGAGATTGCGTAGCATGGGCCTGCCGTCCCGACCCGTTTGAAGCATTAAAGGCCGCGGCTGTAGTTGGCTGGGGCGGGAGGATTCGAACCTCCGCATGGCGGAATCAAAATCCGCTGCCTTACCGCTTGGCTACGCCCCAAAAGGTACCGTCGGATTGCCCCTGGCCGGCCGCGGGCCATCGGCCGGCGCAACATAGCGGCGTGAATGCTGCCAATCAATGTGCCGGTGCCGACGCAGATCGTCTGGGCGAGCCACGACCCGGCGACAACGCGCGAGGCGGGCTTTGTGCTGTTCGACGTGATTTCCGGCAAACAGAAGGCCACACAGTTCCACGTCATCAATCGCGCCGGCAGCTTTCCGTTTCGCGAGCAGCCGCCGCCTTCCATCATATCGTGGCGTCGTTCGGCGAAGGCGTACCGCAAGAAAAGGCGCAAATGGCGGCCTGACAATCCGCCGCCTACGCACCGGTAAACCCCGCCGTTAGGCATGGTCAGAGCCGCCGGCACTATATAATGATGGCTGAGAATACGGCCGACCGGCCAAAACGGCCTCGCCGCTGGAGACGCCGATGACCTACCAAGCCCCCCTCGCCGATATGGGCTTCGCGCTCAAGTACGGGGCCGCGCTTCTACCCGCCCTTGAGGAGGGTTTCTTCGGCGACCTCACCATCGACGATGTCGAGGCAGTCCTCACTGAGGCTGGCCGAATGGCCGGTGAGGTCATTGCGCCGCTCAACCGGGTCGGCGACCAACAAGGCACAACTTTCAAAGACGGTGTCGTTACCACAGCGCCGGGCTGGAAGGAGGCCTACCACGCCTGGTGCCAGGCCGGCTGGAACGGCCTTGCCTCACCTACCGAA
Organism: Xanthobacteraceae bacterium; assembly: GCA_049679485.1. Lineage (GTDB taxonomy): Bacteria > Pseudomonadota > Alphaproteobacteria > Rhizobiales > Xanthobacteraceae > BOG-931. The sequence goes on along the minus strand of JBAUGC010000482.1, from coordinate 2,780 downwards.
TGGGGGGGCCAGGGGTTGCCCCAGGTTGTCAATGCCGCATGTACTGAGATGTGGAACGCCGCCGCCATGTCGTTCGGCCTCGGCCCGTTGCTGACCATGGGCGCGATCGATGCTCTCAATGCCCACGGTAGTGACGAACTCAAACGCGCCTATCTCGAAAAACTCGTCACCGGCGAATGGACCGGTACGATGCAACTCACCGAGCCGCAGGCAGGCTCCGATGTTGGCGCGTTGCGCACCCGCGCTGAGCGCGCCGGTGATGGCACGTATCGCATCAAGGGTCAGAAAATCTTCATCACCTATGGTGAGCACGACCTGACCGAAAATATTATTCACTTCGTGCTCGCACGCCTACCCGGTGCCCCGCCCGGAACACGCGGCATTTCTCTGTTCCTGGTGCCCAAGTTTCTGCTCAATGCCGATGGCTCGATTGGCGCGCGCAACGACCTGCGCGCACATTCGGTCGAACACAAGCTTGGCACTCACGGCTCGCCAACCTGCACGATGATCTTCGGCGACCAAGGCGGCGCGACCGGATTTATCGTCGGCGAAGAGAATGCCGGCATGGCAGCGATGTTCACGATGATGAATCGCGCGCGTCTCGCCGTTGGCCTGCAGGGCGTCGGCATTGCCGAACGGGCAACGCAGCAGGCGATCTCTTACGCGCGTGAGCGCCGCCAGGGCCGCGTCCCTGGAATGCCGGCGACGGAATCGGCACCGATCATCGCCCATCCCGACGTCAAGCGAATGCTCATGACCATGCGCGCGCTGACCCAAGCTGCGCGCACCATTTGCTACGCGACGGCGATGGCGCTCGATCGCGCCGAGCGCGGCGGTGACAAAGCCGCGCGGCAAGCGGCGCATGCACGCGCCTCGTTGCTTACGCCGGTCGCAAAAGCGTATTCGACTGATATTGGCGTCGAGGTCGCCTCGATCGGAGTGCAGGTGCATGGCGGCATGGGTTTTATTGAGGAAACCGGCGCGGCTCAACATTTTCGTGATGCCCGGATCGGTCCGATTTACGAAGGCACCAACGGCATCCAAGCAATCGATCTCGTAACCCGCAAACTGCCGCTCGGCGGCGGCGCGGTGGTTGAAGCTTTCCTCGGCGAATTGCGCGGCATTGTCGAGGCCGTGAATGCAACCAACGATCCGGCCCTTGGCTGGAGTGGTGTGCGCCTCGAAGAAGCTGTTGAAAGCTTGGCGCGGGCGACCCACTGGCTGCTCGCCAAGCTCGATAAGGACACCGATGAGGTGCTCGCCGGCGCAACCCCATATCTCCGCCTGTTCGGCGTGGCCACCGGCGGCTGCCTGTTGGCGCAGCAGGCGCTCGCCGCGCTGCGGCTCAATGCCGATGCCGGCCCCCGCATTGCCCTGGCGCGATTCTTTGCCGAGAATTTCGCCGTCCAGGCTGGAGCACTCGAGCGCACCGTGGTCGAAGGCGCGCCGGCGGTGATCGGTGCTGATGCGGTTCTGGCTCAATAGGCTTCGCAGCGTAATTTGATGTCGACACTTTTAATCACTCATCCGGCCTGCCTTGATCACCTCACGCCACACGGTCACCCCGAACGGCCGGATCGGCTGCGCGCCATCGAGCGCGCGCTTGAGGCGGAGAAATTTCAATCGCTCGCGCGCGTCGAAGCGCCGCGGGCGACACTCGAAGTGATCGCGTTATGTCACCCTATGGATTATGTCACGCAGATCCGCGACGCCACGCCCGAACAAGGCCTGGTGCGCATCGACGCCGATACGTCGATGTCGCCCGGCAGTTTTGAAGCAGCCTTGCGCGCGGTCGGTGGCGCCATCCATGCGGTCGACGAGGTTGTGACAAAGAAAGCCGTCAACGCCTTCGTCGCCATACGGCCGCCCGGCCACCATGCCGAGACGGCGCGGCCGATGGGTTTTTGTCTGTTCGATAACGCCGCCATCGCCGCGCGGTATGCGCAACGTCATCACGGTCTTGCCCGCGCCGCGATTGTCGACTTCGACGTCCATCACGGCAACGGCTCGCAGGACATCTTCTGGGCGGACAAGACGGTAATGTATTGCTCGACCCATCAGATGCCGCTCTATCCCGGAACCGGCGCTATCACCGAGTCCGGCGAATACAATACGGTTGTCAATGCGCCGCTCAAACCCGGCGACGGCGGCGAAGCATTTCGCGCCGCATTCGAAAACCGGATCCTGCCGCGGCTTCGCGAATTTCAGCCGGAACTCATCGTTATTTCCGCGGGCTTCGACGCCCACATGCGCGATCCGCTCGCCAACCTCAATCTGGTCGAAGCGGATTTTGCCTGGGCCACGCAACAGCTCATGGACGTAGCCGATCAATACGCCGGTGGCCGCGTCGTTTCCGTGCTGGAAGGTGGTTATGATCTGGAAGCGCTGGCGATTTCGTCGGCTTCGCATGTCACTGCCTTGATGCACGGATAGCCCGGTCGATCTATATAACCCAGAATCATTTTCGGGGAGCCGGCAATGGCACCACCAAACGATCTGAACAACCCAACCGACCAGGGCAACGGCGACGTAGGGCAACTTTCATTCGAGCGCGCGATCGAGGAGCTCGAATCGATCGTTAAGCGTCTCGAAGACGGCCGGGTACCGCTGGAAGAGTCGGTCACCATCTATGAGCGCGGTGAAGCGCTCAAGCGTCGCTGCGAGGATCTATTACGGCAGGCGGAGGCGCGCGTTCAGAAGATCACGCTCGACGCTGCCGGAAATCCCACCGGCACCGAACCGCTCGACGTGGAATAACGTTCAATGGGTCACCCGGATAT